>JAUHYE010000090.1 GCA_030426395.1 Phycisphaerae bacterium | reverse complement strand
TCGAGGACGACGGCGGCATGATCTTCGTGTTTTCTCGCCCGCGCGTGCTGGGCTTTGTGATGAGAGACTGCCTGGTCCCCATCGACATCGCCTTCCTCGACCAGTTCGGCACCGTCGTGGCCACCCACGAGATGCCCATCGAACCTCGCAACCCAGGCGAAGGCGATCAGGAGTACGAGCGGCGTCTGAAGACCTATTCAAGTAACGCTGCGGCGATGTTCGCATTGGAGTTCAAGGCCGGCAAGCTCCGAGAACTCGGGCTCGAAAGGGGCGATAAGGTCGAACTGGACACCACCCGACTCCAGCAGATGGCCCGGTAGGCCGATACCTCCCCCGAGAGGCGTGGCCACCGTCGATGTTGGCGCGCACCCGGAGGGCGTCCCGTGGCCGCACCGAGCATCATCCTCGCCAGTTCCGACCCTGCTGGCGGACCCGCGCATGTACTCTGGAGCGCCGTCTGCAAGGCTTGGGGATCGAACACCCCCGATCACCAGCATGTCGAGGTTGGCGACCTCGCCGACGCCCTCATCGTGCAAAGCGAGGACCGTGATCTGGCAAAGGGTCAAGCCGTGCTGGTGCTGCTCGACGAGGGCACACCCAAGTCCACGATCATCGCCCTGGCCCACCTGCTGCACGACGTCCAGGCATTCGGCTTCATCCTCATGCCCGGCATGCCCGCCGAGGTGCAGCAGCAGATCAGCCGCGGGGGACTGGTGGGTGTCAACGCCGATCACCCGCCACAAGCCATCGCTACCGGCTTGCGGGCGCTCTTCGGCCGTCAGGAGTCGGTCGAGGAAATGCAACAAGAACTCCGTATCCTAAGCAGCGCCCAGGGCGGCGTGCGCCAGGAAATGGACCGTATGCACGAGGAACTCAACCTCGCGGCGGTGATCCAGCAGGAACTGCTCCCCGCCGAGCTGCCCGAGGCCGAAGGTCTGGAATTCGGCGTCATGTTCCGCCCGGCTACCTACGTCAGCGGCGACATCTACGACGTTGCTCGTCTCGACGACGACCGCATGTGGTTCTTCGTGGCCGACGCCGTGGGCCACGGTGTGCCCGCGGCCCTACTGACGATGGTCATCTCACGCAGCCTTCGCGCCGGCGCGGGCACTCGCACGCCGGCCGAGGCCGTGACCGCCCTGAACGCCGACCTCGTCCGTGCCCAACGCGGCCGCTCGCGATTCGCGACCGCTGTGTGCGGCACGATCAACATCCGCACTCGTGAAGTCACCCTGTGCACCGCCGGCCATCCGCCCGCGCTCATCCTGGGCGGCAACGAAGCTCGCACCGTCGAGTCGGGCGGCGCACTCCTGGGCGTGTTCGAGGGCGAGCCCTACGAGCAGGCCACCTTCACCCTCGAGCCCGGCGAGACCCTCCTGCTCTACAGCGACGGCTACGAGACAGCCTTTCCCGACGCCAAGGAAGCCTCGAAGGGCACGACCAACGGCAAGCTCGACACCGAGGCGTACCTCAACGAGTTCGCGAACTTGCCGTGGATCGGCAGCATCGACGGCGCCACGACCGCGGGTGCGATGCAGAAGCTCGCCGAGCGCGTCGATTGCCAAGCCGGTTCGCTGCACCAGCAGGACGACCTGACCCTCGTCGCCATCGCCGCGCTGCCGCAGGCAAAAGCCCGCAAGCGCGCCGCTTGAACACCGTTAGCCCTGGAAGCTCGCCGCGAAGCTGTCCATCACGCGCGGCCAAGCCTGCGTGAAGTACTCGTGGACCTGATCCCATTGCGTGCCCGAGCCGAATCCCAGGTGCGTCAGTTCCACGCGTGTGCCGCCGTCCACTTCATCGAACATCACCACCACGCGGCTGCGCTTCTCGCGCACCTCAGGGAATGTCGGCGGCGCGTTCCACTCGAAGCTCAGCATCCGCTCTGGCAGATAGCTCAGGATCTTGCACCCCTCAGACCCACGCCGGCCCTCGGGCAGTTGCGTCGCGAAGTACACCTCGAACGGCCCGCCGATGCGGAGTTCGACGGTGTTGTTCTTCGTCAGGAAGCTGCCCACACCCTCGCTGGTGGTCCACTTCTCCCAGCATGCCTTGGGTGAGGCGTTGACCACCCGTGCCTCGACGATCTGCCGATCGGTTGGTTCTGCCTCGTGCAGGTTGCCTCGGATCGTCATGTCGGTCGTCGGGCTGTCGGGCTCGGCCATCGCTTTCCCCTGGCGGCTCGCAGCCGGCCCCATTGCCAGCACCGCCAACCCTACGCCCAGGCCGACCACCGCCGCCACGCATCGCACCAACTTGCTCATCGCAGCCCTCCTTGCCGTCTTGCCCAACCTCCCCCTCACTGGAGTCGTGAGCGGGAATGTTCCGTCTCTTAGTTGTTGGTGGTACGTCCCAAGGCATGTCAGGCTGCGATCTGGATGAGCATTCTGCGTCGGCCGAGCAAAAGTATGACAGGCGAAGCGCACTGCGCTTCACCTGCTCGATCCGCGAATCTGGTCACCAGGACAATTACCCCTCGGCCAGCTTCTTCAACTTCTGCAGACCGTCCTGCCACCCCTCCTCGAAGCCCGCGGGCAGATCGTCGGGGTACTCGCCGGCCATGCGGTGCTCCACGCTCACGCGGGTGCCGTTCCCGACGGGTTCAAAGGCGATGGTCATGTTGGCGATGAACGCGCTGGGAATCGTGCAGTCGCCGCGCATCCGGATCTTGCGGCCCGGCTTGAGCATCGTGATGGTGCCCAGCACGTTCTGGTCGGGCGGGCCATCGGGGCGTTGTGTCTCGAAGTAGAAGTGCCCACCCAGCTTCCGCTCGACGATCGTCTTGACCGTCTTGCGCTTCTCGTCGCTCTCGTAGAACCAGTCGTGTGCCCGGTCAAAGAACAGGTCGTACACCTTCTCGGGTGTCGCGTTGATGGTGATTTCCGTCTGCACGACGGTGGCCGCAACTTGGATCGTTTCCACTGGCATGTTCGAACCCTCCTGAGGTTGTTCGGGCTCGCACTCGGCGAGCCTCTGCAGCCCGACGAGCGACCCCGCCCATCGGTCCTGGTACCTGCTTACCCAACGCTCGTACACCCTGCGCAGGGGCACCGCGTTGAGGTAATTCCACTTCTGGCGCCCCTCCTTGCGCGTCACCACCAGCCCGGCATGCTCGAGCACCGACAGGTGCTTCATCACCGCGAACCGAGTGAGCGCAGGGAACGCGCCCGCCAGGTCGCCCGTGCTCGCACGGCCCTGACGCAAGAGGTCCAGGATGGCCCGCCGAGTCGGGTCGCTCAGGGCCTTCCAGACATCATCGTGTTCACTCGATTCACTACCGGTGGGGGGCGGCGCCTCCATGCCTCACGCACCCATCGATTCAAAACAGCGGCGGCATGCCGAAAACACGGCGCGCCGTACTCATCTGGCCCGCGTGGTACGCCTCGTGCGAGGCCAGCGAGCCCATCAGCATGATGCGGTCCTGGGCCAGCCGGGCGATGTCGCCGGTCAGCGGCTCCATCAGTTCGCTCTCGCTTAGACCGCTGAACCACGCCACGACGGCCGCCCGTGAACGGGCCAGCCCGTCGAGCAGTTCCTCGCGTTTCGGGTAGCCGTCAGCTCCGGGCGTGCAGGTGCTGCCTGGCTTGAACATCTCGTGCCACTCGGCACTCAGCACCGGCTCGCCGCCGCCGAGTTTCGCGCGGATCGAGTCGTCGGTCACGGCGACATGCCCCACGTTCCACGCCGCATGGTTGCCACCCTCGGCGGGGACCTCGTAGAACTTCTCGTCAGGCGTCGCGTCCACCATCATCTTCAGCAGCATGCGGCCGAACTCCATGTTGCGAAGGCCATCACGGACGTGGGTGAACGACTGGGCGGCGGAGGGTGCATCTGGCATCGTGTGGCTCCTGGAGGTGCTGGATCGGCAATATGTGACTCGATGGTAACATGAATCTGGTGGCTTGTCAACCCCATAACCCAAAAAACAGCCCAACCCGCCCTAAGGCCGTTACGCGGGACTAACAACGCAATAGACTTCCCAGAGATGGGAATCGGCACCGTACTTCTCGACCACGGGGTCATCACCCAGGCCCAACTGGACGACGCCATCGCCCAGCAGCGGTCGACCGGAGAGCGCCTGGACCGCGTGCTGGTCCGCATGGGCGTGGTCGACGCCGACCAGGTGCTGGCCGCCATCGGCGACCAGTTCCACCTCGAGGTCGTCGACCTGGACACCACCCAGGTCGACCCTGCGGTGCTCCAGACCCTGCCGGCCAGCCTGGTACAGAAGCAGCGCTGCGTGCCCATCCGCAGCGAGAACGGCACGCTCACCGTCGCCACCAGCGACCCCTTCGAGCTGGGCGTGCTCGACGAGTTGCGTCTGCTCACCGGTTCGAGCATCGAACTCGTCCTCGCCGACGACGACGGCCTGCAACGCTTCATCCGCGCCAACTACGGCGTCGGTTCCGACACGCTCGACGCGCTTTCCGCCGAAGCCGGCGCGCAGGTGGAAGGCAAGGGTGGGGGGGGCGACGACGACGAGATCGAGCAGGCCCAGGAAGCCAGCGTCATCAAGCTGGTCAACGACCTCCTGATCGAGGCCATCCGCGAGCGCGCCACCGACGTGCACATCGAGCCCTACGAGCACCGGCTCATCGTGCGCTACCGCATCGACGGCGTGCTGCAGCGGGCCAACGTGCCCGAGACCATCAACCGCTTCTCCGCCGCGATCATCAGCCGCCTGAAGATCATGGCCAACATGAACATCGCCGAGAAGCGCAAGCCCCAGGACGGCCGCATCACCCTCAAGCAGCGCCTGCCGGACGCCAGCGGCCGCATGGCCATCCAGGAGTTCGATCTTCGTGTGAGTGTGATTCCCATGCTCTTCGGCGAGGGCGTCGTGCTCCGCATCCTGAACAAGTCCGCCGTGCTCATGGAGCTCAGCGACCTGGGCATGCCCGAGTGGATCCAGAAGGGCTGGTACGGGCTCATCGAGCGCCCCTACGGCATCCTGCTGGTCACCGGCCCGACCGGCTCGGGTAAATCGACCACGCTCTACGCTTCGCTCAACCGCATCGTCAGCGACGAGGTCAAGGCCATCACCGTCGAGGATCCGGTCGAATACCACGTGGGCGGGGTCAACCAGATCCAGGTGAACCAGCAGGTTGGTCTTACGTTTGCCGCCGGCCTCCGCAGCATCCTGCGCCATGACCCCGACGTCGTCATGATCGGCGAGATCCGCGATAAGGAAACCGCCGAGACGGCGATCCAGGCCAGCCTCACGGGCCACCTCGTGTTCAGCACGCTGCACACCAACGACGCGCCCGGCGCGATGACACGCTTGCTGGACATGGGCGTCGAGCCGTTCCTGGTCAGCAGCAGCGTCGAGGGCGTGCTGGCCCAGCGTCTCGTCCGCCGCGTGTGCAAGCACTGCGCCTCGCCCTACACGCCCGATGCGATCGACCTGCCGCCCGGATTTGAACCAAACGACGACGGAACCTTGACGAGGGGCGCCGGCTGTCGCGAGTGCAACCAGACCGGCTACCGCGGCCGCATCGGCCTGTACGAACTCCTCAAGAGCAGCGACCAACTCCGCGACGACATCATGCACGGCCGCAGCGCGGGCGAGATCACCAAGCACGCGCTGAAAGACGGCACCCTCCAACGCATGAGCCTGGACGGCTTCGCCAAGGCGCGGGCGGGCAAGACGACGATCTCGGAAGTGATGCGGGTGCTGACGGTGTAACTTCGATCTACACGCTCGCGCATGGGTATTCGTGGCTCCCGCCGTGCTACTGCCGCAGGAAGTCCAGCAGGTCTTGGTTCACCCGGTCCTTGTGCGTGTCGGTGATGCCGTGGGGGCCGCCCTCGTAGACGATCAGCGTGCTTCCGGGGATCATCGCGTGCGCGGCGCGGGCGCAGGTGTCGACGGGCACGAGCTGGTCGTCGCTCCCGTGCAGGATGAGCGTGGGCAGGTCGAACCTCTTCAGGTCCTCACGGAAGTCGGTCGCCGAGAACGCCTCGATCGAATCGAAGGTGTTCTTGTGGCCGGCCTGCATGCCCTGGCTCCAGAAAGAATCGATCAGGCCCTGCGAGACCTCCGCGCCCGGGCGGTTGAAGCCGAAGAACGGGCCCGAGGCGATGTCGAGGTAGAGCTGCGAGCGGTTGGTGAGCGACGCCCGGCGGATGCCGTCGTACACCTCGATGGGCGTGCCATCCGGGTTGTCGGCGGTCTTCAGCATGAAGGGCGTGACGGCGCCGATGAGCACGGCCTTCTTGACGCGGCCCGTACCGTGGCGGCCGATGTAGCGCGCCACCTCTCCGCCGCCGGTGGAAAAGCCCACCAGCGTCACGCCGCGCAGGCCGAGCGTCTCGATGACCGCCGCGAGGTCGTCGGCGTAGTGGTCCATGTCGTTGCCGTCCCAGGGCTGGCTCGAGCGGCCGTGCCCGCGGCGGTCGTGGGCCACGACGCGGTAGCCGTGGCTCGCCAGGAACAGCATCTGCGATTCCCAGCTATCCGAACTGAGCGGCCAGCCGTGGCTGAACACCACCGGCTGGCCGTCGCGCGGGCCCCATTCCTTGTAGTACAGCACGCCGTCTTGGGTTGTAATGGAATTCGCTGTGTGGTCGCCCGTTCGGGCGATTGCTGTAGACGTGGCCGTGGTATCGATGCGCTGGCTCGCGCAGCCGACGGCAACTACGGCCAGGCCGGCCAAGAGCAGCATCGTGATTCGTGAATACATGGTGTTCCTTCTGCGCGGGCGAGCCCGCGTCGTTCATGTGCGTCAGGTCGTGGGCACGGTGCCGCCGTCGATGACGGAGTCGGTCCCGTGGATCGAGGCGGCGCGATCCGAGGTGAGGAATGCCGCGAGCTCGGCGACCTCCTCGGGCCACGCGGGCCGACCGATGGGGATGCCGCCGATCATGTTCATGATCTCCTGGCGGGCGGCGGAATCGTCGATGCCCCGGCTCTCGGCCAGCCGCTGGATCATCGCGTGCGCTGCGTCGGTCTCGACGAAGCCCGGCGAGATCGTGTTGACCCGCACGCCCTTGGGGCCCACTTCTCGGGCCAGGCCCTTGCTGTAGGTGCGCAGGGCCGCCTTGGCCGCGGCGTAGGCCAGGGTCGAGTCGGGCAGCGGCAGGCGGTGCTGGATCGACGCGACGTGCAGCACGACGCCGCGGCCGCGCTCGAGCATGCCCGGCACGAGGGCGCGATCGAGGCGCGCGGCCGACAGCAGGTTGAGGTTCAGGGCCCTGGCCCACTGCTCGTCGTCGAGCGCGGCGAAGCCGCCGCTGGGCGCGTCCGAGCCGCCCACGCAGTTGACCAGCACGTCCACGCCCTCCCAGGCGTCCAGCACACACTCGGCCACGTCGCGCACGCCTTCGGCCGTGCTCACGTCGGCCTGCACGAACAGCGTCTGGCCATCCATGTCGTCGGGGGCATTCCGACCCGTCGTGGCCACGCGCGCGCCGCCGTGCGCGAAGCGGCGGACCATGGCCGCGCCGATCCCCCGGGTGCCGCCGGTGACGAGCACGCGCCGGCCGGCGAACTCGCGCTCACTCCCTTGTGCGTCCGCTGCCACGGTCACGGCTTGATCTCCAGCAGCGCGATGCGATCGCCCTCCAGCGTGAAGTGGTTGTGCAGCTCGGCCGGGCTGCCGGGGAAGTCGCCGCTGACGCGCGTGCGCACGACGACGTTGGATCCATCGACCGAGGCGTCAAGCGGCTCGACGGCGTAGCGGGCCGCCGCGTTGGCCTCACGGTGCCACGCCTCGATGGCGGCCGCGCCTCGGTGCTCGCGTCGCTCGTCGCGGACGATGGCGTCCGGGCCGAAGAGCCGGGCCAGGGCGGCCGAGTCCTTGGCCGCTTCGGCCGCCATGTAGGCGGCGACCGGTGGGGGCAGGTCGATGGTCATGGGGTGTCCTCCGGGTTGTGTGGGGTGCTTACCACGCCGCACGGATGGAAATTAGCCCGGCGGTTCTGGACGATCTATGCTCCAGAAGCCGCAAATCTAGTCCCAAACGCCAGGAGGAGGCCGAAGCCGTGGACGTGCTCTCCGAGGTCATGTCGCTCCTGCGGACGCAGGGCCAGCTCTACGGCCGGCTGGAGCTGACCGCCCCCTACGGCGTGCGCTTCCCGGGCGACAAGGGCATCTGCCTTGTCGTCAGCCGCGGCTCGTGCGTGCTGGAGGTGGACGACGGCTCAGGTACTCCCGTCCCGCCCATGCCTCTCGTGGGCGGAGACTTCGTCTTCCTGCCCTCGCCCAGGACCTACACGCTCAAGAGCGGCCCCCGCGAGCGCGTGACGCCCGTGGCCGATGTCTCGCCGCCGGGCGAGTTCCACCGCACGCGGCTGATCGAGCACGGCGGGCGTAGGAGTGATGGGACTGGTGGGAGTGGCGGGGCCGGTGGGGTCGGTAGGGGGAGTGGTGTTACGACCTCGATCATCGCCGGCTGCTTCACCTTCGCCTCGCCCGAGAGCGCGATGCTCGTGGGCCGCCTGCCGCCGGTGGTGCACCTGGCCGCCTCGGCCCACGACGGCCCGTGGTTCGCCTCCACGCTCCAGCATCTCGCGGCCGAGACCCGGAGCGAGCAGCCCGGCTCGGCGGCGATCGTCGACCGGCTTGCCGAGGTCCTGTTCGTGCAGGCGATGCGCGGCCACATCCGCTCGATGCTCGAGAACGGCGGCGCGAGCTGGCTGCGCGCCCTGGCCGACCCGCAGATCGGCGAGGCGTTGCGCCTGATGCACGCCCAGCCCGGCCGCGCGTGGACGGTGCCCGCGCTCGCGTCGGCGGTCTCGATGTCGCGCTCGGCCTTCGCCGAGCGCTTCCGCCGGCTGGTGGGCCAGACGCCGCTGGACCATCTCACCCAGTGGCGGATGGTGCGGGCCGCGGCCATGCTGCGCGGCGTGCGTCCGGTGGGCACGGCCTCGATCGCCGCCGCCGTGGGCTACGAGTCCGAGAGCTCGTTCGGCAAGGCCTTCAAGCGCGTGATGGGCGTGTCGCCCGGCGGGTACCGCCAGCGGCACGCGGGTGCTGGTGGGGGTGCCGGTGGAGGGTGATGGCGGGGATTGGTCTTAGCGTTTCGCCAGCGGGGCCGTGCGCGGGCTGCGCCCGGCGCGTTGGCCCAACCATACCTGAACGCAATGGTGAGACGCTCTTCGCACCTCCACCTTCTCCCATTCCTTCAATCTACAAGCCCCCACATTCTTCTACCTCGCCGAGGAGGGCTCCCCACTGGTCCGGAGAGGCTCTCGACCCGCCCGGAGGTCTTCCCGGCCGGGCCGCGGCCGCGTTCCTTTGGCGGTTCGTGGGGTCCGGGGTTGGGCTTGAAGGGCTGAAAACGGTGTACGCGGTGGAGGCTCAACCTTTCTCCCCTGCCCCCGGCGGGGGAGGTGGCCGACGCGAAGCGAGGCCGGAGGGGGGCGGGCCATCCGTCAGGCCGACACCCCCAGACTGGGGGGATTGCGTACAACCGCGCAAAAGGGTACACTGTCTCTCGGCATGCCGAGTGATTCCCCAACACCCCAACCGAGCGACCTAACGATCAAGTGCCCCGAGTGTGGGTCGGCCGTCCCGCTCACGCAGGCGATGGCGGCGCCGCTCCTGCAAGCCGCCAAGGACGAGTATCAACGCAAGCTTGCCGCCAAGGACGACGAGATCGCCAAGCGCGAGCAGGAACTGCAGGCCGAGCAGGCCAAGCTCGACGAGCAACGCAAGTCCATCGACGAGCAGGTCAGCGCCAGGGTGAAGGAACGCGAGGGCGCGATCGCCAAGGCTCGGGAGGATCTCGACAAGGCCAAGCAGTCGATGCAGGACGAGATCGACGCCCGCGTGCAGAGCCAGCGGGAGCGCCTGAAGGAAGAAGCCGAGCGCAAGGCGAGGGACGCGGCGTCGCTCGACCTGAAGGAACAGAAGGAACTCATCGAGCAATTGCAAGCCTCGCTCAAGCAGCGCGACGAGCGGCTCGACGAGGCACGCAAGGAAAAGACCGAGTTCCTGCGCATGAAGGCCGAGCTCGAAGACAAAGAGAAGGAGATCGAACTCACGATCCAGCAGCGGGTCGCGGAGTCGCGCGAAGAGGCTGAGTCCAAGGCGCTGCAGCGGTTCGAGGAAGCCAACAAGCTCAAGAACGCAGAGAAGGACAAGCAGCTCGCCGACGCGACCGAGCGGATCAAGGAACTGCAACGTAAGCTCGAACAGGGCTCGCAGCAGATCCAGGGCGAGGTTGCCGAGATGGACCTCGAAGACGTCCTCAAGCGCGCGTTCCCCTTCGACCAATTCGACCCGGTGCCCACGGGCATCCGAGGTGCCGACGTCCTGCAACGCGTCCGCAACGAGGCCGGCCAGCCCTGCGGCGTGATCCTGTGGGAGAGCAAGCACACCAAGAACTGGTCCGACCAGTGGCTGCCCAAGCTCCGCGAGGATGGCCGCACGGCGAAGGCCGACTTGCTTGGACTGGTCAGCACCATTCTTCCCAAAGACGTCGCCAACCTGGCGCTCAAGGACGGCGTGTGGGTGTGCGACCGAGCGTGCGTGCTCGGCTTAGCCACGGCCTTACGTGCCGGCCTGCTCGAACTGGGCAAGGCCAAGGCCGCCCTCGACGGCCAGCAAGGCAAGATGGAGCGTGTCTACCACTACCTGACCGGCCCGCAGTTCTCCCAACGCATCGAGGCCATCGTCGAATCGTTCGCCACGATGCAGGACGACCTGGCCAAGGAGAAGCGGGCCATCCAGAACCAATGGGCCAAGCGCGAGAAGCAGCTTGAGCGGGCGATCACGAGCGCGGTCGGGATGCATGGGGATCTGCAGGGGATCGTGGGTGGTGGGTTGCCGGAGTTGCCGGGAGCAAATGTTGCGCTGTTTGGCGAAGGTGCATCGGACTTGGAGCGTTCGGATGCTTGAGAAGTTTGTGGCCATCGAGGGCGTCGGGAGCTTTGACTCATTTAAGGCCCCAGGGCGGACCACGTTCACCAAGCTTTCACTTGTGTTCGGCGAGAATGGGGCAGGCAAGACGACACTGGTCTCTATTTTAAGATCGTGGAAGGATGGCTCGGCCGCGTTGCTTGAAGAACGTCGCACGCTCGGAGTCACAACTCCACAAAAAGTGCAGTTGCTTGAATCCGCAGCCTTATGCTCGTTTTCCGGGGGGAAGTGGCAACGACCATGTCCGCCGCTCGAGATCTTTGACGAGACATATGTCGAGGAAAACGTATACGGCGAGGCAGGCATTAACGTTGGCAATAGGCGTTCGCTTTACCAAGTCGTCCTCGGAAAAACCGGCAACGAGCTTCGTATACGACTAGTGGATATCGACCGTAAGAGTCGTGCGATTGCCAAGATCGTTACTGAGTGCGAGCGAGAACTCGGGCATGTTCATGGACAAATGCCTCTAGAGACGTTCTTGCGGTTGGAGCAGACGAAAGACATCGATGACGAGATCGAGAAGACAGAAGCTCGTCTCAGGGCTGTATCCCAAGCAGAGCAGATACGCACGCATTCGCTACCCGAGGTTCCAGAGGCTCAACCATTTGATATAGACGCTTTACGCGCCTTCCTGTCAAGTTCGATTTCAACCGTTGCCGCCAATGCCGCCGAACTGGTGCGCGATCATGCAGAACACCGGTTGGACGGCAAGGATAGCTCCCAATGGCTCGCGACCGGCGTCGGATTCGGGATAGAGGATGACTGCCCATTTTGCAGGCTATCCACTAGTGGCAATCCGCTGATCGATGCGTACAAGGACTATTTCTCGCAGGCTTACGCCGAATTTGAGACCGCTACTCGCGAGCAGGCCAAGGGCATTCTCGATTCGGTAGATTTGGCAAAGATGCAACAGATGGTGGGCAACACTAAGCTCGCCTTGGCAAACATTGAGTGGTGGAAGCAGCATCTTGAGTGTGAGGCGTTAGAGCTTGATACGATCGCATTGCTATCGGCTGCAAGAGACGCGCACCGCATTGTTCACGATCTTGTTGAGGCCAAGCTCCGAGCCGTGCTTTCTGTAATTGATATCGAGGCATCGGATTTGGCGTCACTACAGCAGTTCAACAAACAGATGGATGAACTTGCCGAGTTTGCCAAGAGGGTCAATGTGCTTCGCCGCCGCATTCAGATATTTCAGCTCGAGATCGAACGGTCTGATGCAACGAATGCTAGCGAACAGTTATTGCGGCTGAGGGCTACCAAGCAACGTCACGAGCAACAATGCGATAATCTATGCAAACGACTCCAGTCAGCCCGCCGCATCAAGAATAGACTGTCAGATAGAAAGGCCCGCGCTCGCGACTCCCTTCAGGAGTACTCGGCCGACCTGCTCGGTCGGTACCAGCAGGGAATAAATGCTTACCTTCAGCGGTTTGGTGCGAGCTATCGGGTTGGCCCCGTGGCTGAAGATCACGCGGGTGGCCAACCAAGCTGCAAGTTCTCTATAGAACTGCGCGGCAAGACAGTGCGCACAGAGACCGCTGACAAGCCGGGTGAAGTCCGATTCAAGACCTTGTTGAGTTCCGGCGATAAACGCACACTTGCTCTCGCTCTGTTTCTTGCCAGCTTGGACACAGGCAAAGCTCTGGCTGACACGATTGTGTTGCTGGATGATCCAATGACAAGCTTGGATCAGGCAAGGGAACTGCAGACCATAAAGCAATGCGAGCATCTCGCGCAGCGGTGTCGCCAAGTGCTGGTGTTCTCCCATGATCCCTTGTTTCTGAGAGAAGTCTGGGACAGCAGCAGGACCGAGACGCCAACAGCGTTAAAGGTGCATCTCCGCGGGGCCTCCTCTGGCATCGAACCGTGGGACATCGTCTCCGATACAGCCCCAAAATTCTACACGCAGCTTTACGCTATCAAACAATTTATTGAGACAGGCAACGGCGATCTTATTGCAATAAGACGAATGCTTCGACCATTGCTCGAAACATGGCTGCGTCACAGACGACCAACTCACTTCGGGCCCAAGGAGTGGCTGGGAGGAATGATTGACGCGATCAGGTCAGCGGGCCCCGGCTCAAGCCTTGCCAAGCTGCTGCCGTATTTGAGCGATTTGTCCGACATAAACGACTATACGAAAGACGAGCATCACGGCAGTAACCCCGGCGACTCTGCCTCCACAATAAACGCCAGTCAGCTTGCGACCTACGCTAAACTCACGCTCGATCTTGTCACTGAGTCTTAGCTACTTTTGAAGCAAACATGAGTCACACCCTCCTCAGTCTCGGAGGACCTCGACAGCTCACCCGCGCGGCCCGGAATGCGCGGCGGCGTTCAGGGTCCCCCCACGGTGTGGCTCCGGCCAGACCCAACGGAGTTGCCGGGCGTCCCAGTCGGGCCAGATCCAGTCCCCGGTGGCCTCGTCGAAGCGGGGGCCCGGCTGGTCGGGGGGCATCGGCCGGTCGTACGAGTGGCCTACGGCGCCGTTCAAGTGCTCCCGCAGCTCGGCCTTGCGGCCACCGCGATGCCACACGCCCAGCACCTCGCACGCCCGGCGCAGCTCGGGGGCGTGCAGCGCCATGACCACGTCGTGGGCGTCGAAGATCCGGGCCCGCATGATGTAGCCCACCAGCTCGGCGTCGGGGAGCGGCTCGGAGAGGTCCAGCCGGTCGCCCATCAGCACGTCGTCGAACAACGGGTTGCGGCCGTAGACCTCGAGCGTGTAGTCCTCACCGCGCGGGTCCGATTACGCCCTATCGGCATTCTCAATATCAACAAGCCCACGTCCGGATACGCAAATCCGCCCCAGCATCGCGCCCGGCCCGATTCCGGCTCATTCATACGGGATGACCTATAGCGCAGAATGATTCCGGGGATCCACAGAATCATTTTG
>JAUHYE010000089.1 GCA_030426395.1 Phycisphaerae bacterium | reverse complement strand
CCGCGCCGGGGCGGCTGATGCAGGGGCTCCGCGGCGGCTGAGGGGTCAGCCGCGCGAGGCGGCGACTGCGCGCTCGATCTCGCCGATCAGCTGCTCCGGCTCCTCGACGCCGACGGAGGTGCGGATGAAGCCTTCCTCGATCCCGATCGCGGAGCTGGCTGGTGCTCTTGATCATCCGGAACGGGTTTGTGGTCTTCACTTCTTCGGACCGGTCCCGGTCATGAAACTCGTCGAGGTCATCAACGGCCTGGCCACCGCGCCCGTCGTGACCCAGGCCGTACTCGACTTGTCCGAGCGCATGGGCAAGACCGCCGTCCCCGCCAACGACCGCGCGGGCTTCGTTTCCAACCGCATCCTCATGCCCATGATCAACGAGGCCTTCTACACGTGGATGGAGGGCGTGGCCGAGCCGCAGCACATCGACGAGATCATGAAGCTGGGCATGAACCACCCGATGGGCCCGCTGCAACTGGCCGACTTCATTGGGCTGGACACCTGCGCCCACATCATGAACGTGCTGGCCGACGGCCTGCACAGTGAGCGGTACCGCCCGTGCCCCAAGCTCGAGCAACTCGTCACGGCCGGGCGGCTTGGGAACAAGACCGGGCACGGGGTGTACGACTACTCCAAGTAATCGATCACCTACGCCCCTGGCGTGCGTGTTTCGAACGCCGTGCCGATCCCCGCGGGCACCGAGTTCATTCCAGCGAGCCCTGACACGGTTTCAGCAGGCACTGGGATCGTTCCAGGAGGCACAGACACTATTTCAGCGGGCACCGAGTTCATCTCAGGAGGCACGGAATTCGTCTCAGCGGGCACTGAGATTGTTTCAGGAGGCACGGGAATCACCTCAGCGGGCACCGACATCATCTCAGCAGGCACAGATACTGTCTCGGCAGCGCACTTCCTGCGCTCCGGTTCGGCCTGACGGGCTCCAAGAAGCGTTCTGCCGAGCGTGTCCCTAACAGGCCGCCGCCGGGCCCGGCCCCGGGCCTACGTTCCGCCGTGCCACCATCCAAACCCTCCAGAACGAACCCGACCCCACCCCGCCGCGGCCACCAGCGCACCCGGCTCGACCACGCCAGCGAGACCGCCGAGGACTACGTCGAGGCCATCGCCGAGGTCGTCGAGCGTGCCGGGGCCTGCCGCGTGAGGGACCTGGCAGAGCGGTTCGGCGTGAGCCATGTGACGGTGGTCCGAACCGTCGGCCGTCTGGAAGAGGGCGGGCTGGTGACGACCGAGCCGTACAAGCCCATCGAGCTGACATCCAAGGGGAAGAGGCTCGCCCGGGCCTGCCGCGAGCGGCACGAGGTGGTCTACCGCTTCTTGCTGGCCATCGGCGTGCCCGAGAAGGTCGCTGCCGTCGATAGCGAGGGCTTGGAGCACCACGTGAGCAAGGCCACGCTGGAGCGGTTCAAGGCCATCGCCGAGGGGCGGGGCTAACGGCCGATTGACCAAATCCGTAGCCTTGGCTACACTTTGGGCCGCTGCCCCGCCGATAGAGACATGGAAGACAGAGGTGGGAAAGGGGGCGTCCATGCTTCGTGGCCTGTGGATCGTGCTGCTCGGATTGGTGCTGTCATCCTGCGGTGAATCGACAGCGCCGTCGCCAACGCCGGGCACGCAACCGATGTCCATCGTCGCCACCACCGGCATGATCGGCGACATCGTCGAGCGTGTGGCGGGCGACCGCGGCGAGGTGAAGGTGCTCATGGGCGCGGGGGTCGACCCGCACCTCTACCAGCCCACGCGCGACGATATGGCAGCCCTGCTTGGTGCCGACGTGGTCTTCTACAACGGCCTGCTTCTCGAGGGCCGCATGACCGATGCCCTCGTGCGGGCGGCCTCGGGCGACCGCGGCGTGCATCCTGTCACGGAGCTGATCGATCAGAAATACCTGGTCCAACCCGAAGACCTGGAAGGCAAGGACGATCCGCACGTGTGGATGGACCCCACGGCGTGGGCCAAGGCCGTCGAGGTCATCCGCGATCGCCTGATCGAGCGTGACGCTGGCGGCAAGGAACAATTCGAGTCGATTGCCACCGGACTGTTGGCCGAACTGGCCGAGCTCGACGCCTACTGCGAGCGCGTCCTCCACAGCGTGCCCGAAGCGCAGCGCGTCCTCGTCACCGCCCACGACGCCTTCGGCTACTTCGGCCGCCGCTATGGCTACGAGGTGCTGGGCATCCAGGGCCTGAGCACCGAAAGCGAGGCGGGCGTGCGCGACATCGAGCGGCTGGTCGACCTGCTCGTCGAACGCAAGATCAAGGCCGTGTTCGTCGAGTCGACCGTCTCGGAGCGCAACATCAAGGCGCTCATCGCCGGTGCGAAGGCCCGCGGCCATGATGTAACGATCGGGGGCGAACTGTTTAGTGATGCCATGGGCCCGGGCGGCACCTACGAGGGCACGTATGTCGGCATGATCGACCACAACGCCACGACCATCGCCCGAGCACTCGGCGGCGATGCGCCAGAGGGCGGCATGCAGGGAAAGCTCGCCCAGTGAGCGACACCGTTGTCCATAGCGGGCACGCCGCGCCGACGAGCCTGGCCGAGCGGCCCGAGCACTCGTCCGACAGCCCGCTGTCGATCCACGCCATGACGGTGGCCTACCAACGCAAGCCCGTATTGTGGGATGTCGACTACGACGCGCCCGCCAACGCGCTGGTCGCGGTCGTCGGCCCTAACGGCGCGGGCAAGAGCACGCTCATCAAGGCAGCCCTCGGTCTCGTCCCCCGCGCGTCGGGGCTGGTCGAGTTCTGGGGCGAGCCCTACAAGCGCGTGCGCGACCGCGTGGCGTACGTGCCCCAGCGCGAGAGCGTCGACTGGACGTTTCCCGTGAGCGCTCTGGACGTCGTGTGCATGGGCCGCTATCGCCGTGTCGGCTGGCTGCGACCCGTCGGCCGAGCGCACAAGAAAGTGGCACTCGAGTGCCTCGACCGAGTGGGCTTGGCAGACCTCGCGCACCGGCAGATCAGCCAACTCTCGGGCGGCCAGCAGCAGCGGGTGTTCCTGGCGCGGGCGCTCGCGCAAGAGGGCGACCTGTACGTCATGGACGAGCCCTTCGCGGGTGTTGACGCCGCCACCGAGCGCGCGATCGTGGCATTGCTCCGAGAATTGCGCGAGGCCGGCAAGACCGCCATCGTCGTGCACCATGATCTGCAGACCGTGCCCGAGTACTTTGACCATGCCCTCTTGCTCAACATGCGCGTCGTCGCCGCCGGCCCGGTCAACGAGGTCTTCACCCGCGAGAACCTGCATAAGACATATGGCGGCAAACTCACGCTGCTCAGCGAGGCGGCCGAGGCCGTGGCCCGGTCGGGGCTGAAGGTGCGATAGATGGCTCTCGCTCGGCCGGAAGCCCTCTTGATCGGCGATGTTCTGGAAGTCCTGACCTTCCAGGGCGGCTACAACACCAACGCCGTGCTCGTCGGCTCGGCCATGCTCGGGCTGGCCGCGGGCGTGGTGGGGGTGTTCGCACTCTTGCGCAAGCGGTCGCTGGTGGCCGACGCCATCGGCCACGCGACCCTGCCTGGCATCGTGATCGCGTTTCTCATAGCGGTCATGCTGGGCGCGTCGGGACGATCGTTGCCGGTTCTGTTGCTCGGCGCTGCGGTCTCTGCGGCGATGGCCGTGCTCGGCATCTTCGGCATCCTGAAGTACACCCGATTGCGGGAAGACGCGGCCATCGGCATCGTGCTGGGCGTCTTCTTTGGTGTCGGAGTCGTGCTGCTGAGCTATGTGCAACGACCAGAGAACGTCACCGCCTCGCCCGCGGGCCTGCACCACTTCATCTACGGCCAGACCGCCGCGATGCGCGCGGGCGACGCGATGCTCATGGCCGGTATCGCCTTAAGCGCCGTAGTCGTCACCGCAGTGATGTTTAAGGAACTCGCACTCGCGAGCTTCAACGACGACTACGCCCGCGTCGCCGGCTTTCCTGTGAGTTTACTCGATGGGCTCATGCTCGGGCTGGTCGTGCTGGTCACGGTCGCGGGATTGCAGGCGGTGGGGCTCATCCTGGTGATCGCCCTGCTCATCATCCCGCCGGTTGCCGCACGACTGTGGACCGACCGGCTACTGCCGCTGATGCTCATTTCGGGCGGTCTTGGCGCCCTGAGCGGGTACATCGGCGCTGCCACAAGCGCCCTCCTGCCGCGAGCGCCAGCGGGATCGGTCATCGTGCTCTGCGGCGGCGGCGTATTCGTGCTGAGCCTGCTCATTGCCCCCAAGCATGGCGTTGTGGCCATGGCGGGCAGGCGAGCAGTACAACGCCTCCGCATCGCCGGCGAGCACCTGCTCGAAGCCGCCTACGAGCACGATGTGTCACGCAAGGGGGACACAACCATTCCCGCGCGCACCATTCGCGCCATGGAGCGCCTCTGGGGCTGGCCGATCTGGCTCGGCCCGATGGTCATCGCCGGCCTTCGCCGCCGCGGGCATCTCCAACGCACAAGCGATGGCTACGAACTCACCACGACAGGCGCGGCCCGCGGCGCCCGCATCGCCCGCAACCACCAATTGTGGGAACAGTACCTCCAGACCTACGCCGACGTGGCGCCGGGCCACGTTGACTGGTCGGCCGACACGGTCGAGCACGTTCTGAGCCCCGAACTGGTGGCCGAACTCGAAGCGGCACTCAAGGCCAAAGGGGCGCTGCCGTGACGCTCACCCCCACGGGCGACCTGTTTCCCCTGCTGGCCGCGGTGCTGGCGGCGCTGTGCTGCGGGCTGCTGGGCAACTTCCTGGTGCTCCGCAGGCTGAGCCTCATGGGCGACGCCATGAGCCACAGCGTTCTGCCGGGTTTGGTCATCGCCTTCATGCTCACCGGCTCGCGCACCGCCCCGGTCATGTTCCTGGGCGCCACGCTGGCGGGTGTGGCCACGGTGGTGCTGGTTGAGCTCATCAAGCGCCTGGGCCGTGTCGAATCCGGCGCGGCGATGGGCGTGGTCTTCAGCGTGCTGTTCGCCCTGGGCGTGCTGTTCATCGAACGAGCCGCTCGCAACACCGACCTGGACGCCAACTGCGTGCTGCACGGCCAACTCGAGTCGCTGGTGTGGTGGGATGGCCCGGCGTCGTGGTCGGGTGTTGCCATCAGCGGGCTTGTCGAGGCGGCGCCGCCGCAGATCTGGACCCTGACGATCACCTGCGGGCTGACCATCGCGCTGGTGGTCGCGCTTTACAAAGAGTTGAGACTGGCGGCGTTCGACCCTGCCCTGGCGACGGCCCAGGGCTTCAGCGCCACGCTCCTGCACTATGTCCTGATGATCTTCGTGGCCGGGGCGACCGTCGCGGCCTTCGAGGCGGTGGGCTCGATCCTGGTCATCGCCATGCTCATCGTGCCGGCGGCGACGGCCCGCCTGCTGACCGACCGCCTCGCGCCGCAACTGCTCGTGAGCGTGGCCGTTGCCATTGCCGCCGCTGCGATGGGATACATGGGTTCGATCGCTGTTCCTCATGCGTTCAACAAACCCGAGGTGAACGCGGCCGGCTCGATGGCCATCATGCTGGGCGTTCTGTTGTCGCTTGCGGCGGTCTTTGGGCCTCGCTACGGCGTTCTGGCGACAGCGACCCGCCGGTCGCGGATGGCCCGCCGGATCGAACTCGACGACCTGCTCGGCCGCCTGTACCGCCAGGAGGAGGCCGAGACGGCGACCGTGCCGGCCCCCCGGCGAGCCATCAAGCGAGCCCGCCGCAGGGGTCTGGTGGCGCCCGACCGCCTCGCTTTGACCGACGATGGCCGGGCCCGGGCGGCCGCCCTGGTGCGTCGTCACCGGTTGTGGGAGGCCTATCTCGTCGACCGGGCCGGCCTGGCCGCCGACCATGTGCACGATCCGGCAGAGAACCTGGAGCACCTGCCCGAGGCCCTTCCACCCGAAATGGGTGAGACCGACCCTCACGGCAGACCAATTCCGCCAATCTAAGATCATGGCGGAAAATACGCTTGCAAGATGCAGAAAAACTTGGTAGCGTGCTTGTAGCGCTCGGGCGCGAACAACTCGGTTGAGCAGCAACGGGGTCCGTGGGGGGCGTTGATATGTTGCGTGCGAACGGCGAAGGTATGCCGGTCGGCGACGGTGCAGAAATTCGAGCGGGCGTTGCCATCATGGGCAGCGGCGCGGACGGGGCTGTTGCTGCGTTGGTCATCGGCCAGCAGGCACCCGAACTGTGCGTGGTGATTATCGAGGGGCAAGACGCCCCCCAGGATGGGCGAACGCTCACGCCCGTTGGTCCTCGGTTTCTCCAGGAGGTGGGGCTGGAAGAGGGTACCGCGCCATCTGAAGTGATCGAACGTGCAGTGGCCCTTGGCGCGACGCTCCTTCGGGGCGTCACGGTTGCGCGAACCGAGACCTCCGCCGGGCGCATCGACCGGCTGCGCTTGAGCGACGGTCGTGCCATCGTGGCCGATTGGTACATCGATACTGGCTCTCCGACTGCTGGGGAAGCTTCGGGCGAAAACTGTCTGTCCTGCGGCAACGCGGGTTCGGAACTGATCGGTTTCGATGCGGCCTGTACCGTGGCCGCGTTGCATCGTGGCGGGCACGATCTGGCATGGTTGCGGTGGAGTTTCCACGAAACGACACGCCGTCGTCTCAACGACCTCGAACGGCGCGCCGCCGACCAGGCTCTGGAGATGCACCGCTACAACATCATCAAGCCAAATCTCGTCGGTGCCCAGCAGGGCACGATCGGCGAGTTTCGCAATGGCAAGGTCCATCCCATCCCGTGCTACAAGCGTGAGGGCAGGGCGCTCCCGATAGGAGGCGTCTATGCGCAACTCCTAGAGGCTCTCAAGCACCACACGGTGGTCGCCGACGTGCTGGTTGAACTCCAGCAGCCAGGCCACCCGCCGATCGATCGGTGCATCGACGGTCTCGAATCGATGCTCCAGGATGGCTGGCTCATCGGCAGGCTCGACCGTCGCCGGCCCCTGCCCGAGTGGTCAAGCAAGGCCAAGCCGAGCGCGATAATCTCGACGTTCACACCGTCTCGCGAACAGATACGAAAATGACCCAGGCTGAAACCTGGGTCATCCATTCGGACTGCCGTGAGGAAATCAGGCCTTCGGGCCGCTACCCCGCACCGCGTCGGACATGTCGTACTTCTTGTCGTTCTCGCGGAAACGGCGGGCCAGATCGCGGGCCTTCTCGTCGTAGGCCGAGCCGTCTTGCCAGGTGTTGCGCGGGTGCAGCACCTCTTGCGGCACGCCCGGCACGGCCGTAGGCATGTGCAGCCCAAGCACCTCGTGTTCGACGTACTGGGCCTTGGCGAGCTCGCCGCTCAGGATGGCCGACACCATGGCGCGGGTGTAGCCCAGCTTGAAGCGGTTGCCCACGCCGTAGGGGCCTCCGGTCCAACCCGTGTTCAGCAGCCAGACGTTGGCGTTATGCTTCTTGATGCGCTCGGCCAGCATGCCGGCGTACTCGGCCGGCGGGCGCGGCATGAACGGCGCCCCGAAACATGCGCTGAAGTTGGGCTGCGGCTCGGTGACGCCCGCCTCGGTGCCCGCCAGCTTGCTGGTGTAGCCGTTGATGAAGTAGTACATCGCCTGCTCGGGCGTCAGCTTGCTCACTGGCGGCATCACGCCGAAGGCGTCGGCGGTCAGGAAGATCACGTTGCGCGGATGCTGGCCGATCGAGGGAATGGCCGCGCCGGGGATGAAGTCCACCGGGTAGGTCACGCGGGTGTTCTCGGTGATCGACCCGTCGTCGTAATCGGGCTGGCGGCTTTCGTCGTCGATGATCACGTTCTCGAGCACGCTGCCAAACTTGATGGCGTCCCAGATCTGCGGCTCGGTCTCTTTCGAGAGCTTGATGCACTTCGCGTAGCAGCCGCCCTCGAAGTTGAACACGCCCTTATCGCTCCAGCCGTGCTCGTCATCGCCGATGAGGGCGCGATCCTGGTCGGCGCTCAGCGTGGTCTTGCCCGTGCCGCTAAGGCCGAAGAAGAGGGCCACGTTGCTCGGGTCGTCCTTGGCCACGTTGGCCGAGCAGTGCATAGGGAACACGCCGACTTCGGGCATGTCGAAGTTCATGGCGTAGAAGATGCTCTTCTTGATCTCGCCGGCGTACTCGGTGCCCAGGATGACCACCGTCTTACGCTCCAGCGACTGGGCGATGATGATCGGGCCCTTGACGCCGAACTGCGCGGCCTCCTCTGCGGTCAGCTTGTGCCGGCCGGCATTGAGGATGGTCCAATCGTGCTTCCAATCGGTCGAGCCACTTGCCGCCCGGGTGCCCTGACGGATGAACAGCGTGCTGGCAAAGAGGTTGTGCCACGCCTGCTCGGTGACGACCCGCACACCCAAGCGATACGCGGGGTCGGCCCCGGCGAAGCCCTCGAAGCAGAAGACCTTGTCCTGGGCGTTGAGGTGCTCGGTGGCGATCCGCTCGGCAAGCTCGAACTGCTCGGCGGTCATGGGCTGGTTGACCTTGCCCCAGTCGATCTTGTCGTGGATGGCAGGGGTGTCTTCGAGGTACTTGTCGGTCGGGCTGCGGCCCGTGCGATCTCCCGTGAGGCACACCAGTGCGCCGTCGGCAGCCAGCCGGCCCTCGCCGGCGGCCAGGGCCATCTCAACCAGCCGGGCCGGCGGCAGGTTGCGGAGGGTGCGAGCGGCGGAAAGGTCGAGACTGGCGAGCGTCTGGCTTGTCTGGCTAGGCATGGGCAATGGATCTCCGGCCCGCTTGCGCCCAGCAATCAGGCCCTAAAATCAAGGTAATAGCGAGGGTAGGTCGGTCCCGGTCGCATGGCTACGTTCTCCTTGCGCTTGCCACCGGCCGAGAACGCGCTAGCGTTACCGCTCGGCGGGCCGCCCGGACTCCGGACTGGGCCCAAAGATGGTGGCTGTAGCTCAGTTGGTTAGAGCACCAGGTTGTGATCCTGGGGGTCGCGGGTTCGAGTCCCGTCAGTCACCCTTTCCCACAAATCCCCGCACCGCCGGCCCGCGGGTTCAGCCCGCCAGGGCCCGCTGCATCGCGCCCACTGCCTGTCTCCCGTAGCCACCTCCGAACAGGGCGGCGTGGACCAACAGCGGGTAGATCCGGTACATCCCTTGCCGACCCTCGAAGAACCCCGGCGCGATCGGTCGTAGCTCGTGGTATCGCTCGAAGAAGGCCGTTCCCACGCAGCCGAACAGGCCCATGAAAGCCAACTCGATCTCCCGGTCTGCGTAGTAAATGGCCGGGTCGATGAGGCCCGTGACTCTGCCGCCCTCGCTGAGCATGTTGCCCGACCACAAGTCGCCATGGATAAGAACGGGCGTCTCGTCGGGTGCGATGAACCGGCCGGGCTCCCGCTCCAGGGCATCGGCCAGTTGCCTGGCCGTTTCCAGGCCAGCCGCGGGTAGACCCCCACGCTTCTCCGCCATCTCAGCAAAGTGCAGCACCCGATGCCGGGCGAAGAACCTGGCCCACAAGTTCTCGGCGGGGTTGGGCTGCACCAACGGTCCGATCAGCGTGTCACGCTCGTAGCCGAAGTTCTGGCCCTCAACGCCGTGTAATTCGGCCAGCAACTCAGCCAGGTGCCGCTGGGCCGAGTCGTCGACACCAGTCGATCCCGGTAAGCGTTGCATGACGAGCAAATCCGGGCTCGAATGCCAGACCTTCGGCACCGGCAATGCCGAGAGCCGCCCCAGATCGGTAAGCATGCAGGCCTCGATCGTCATGTCGCTGCGGCCGTCGCCGATCTTGGCGACGAATGGTCCGCGAACATGAGCATTCCCGCGAACAACACGCGCGATACAGCCGCCGTGCATCTCGGCGATGCCACTGACGGGCGCACCTATCGCATCGGAAATTGTTTTGGCGAGATCGGCCACGCTCGATTGTGGGCGCTCCGTCTCGCGGCGTCGAGCCTCAAGCCGCTCGGGCCAGCTTGCACAGGCTCGTCAGCGAGTTGAGCGCTTCCTGGGCGGACTCGATGGATCCGTCTTCGGCGTCGAGAAGCGTCAGCACCTTGCCCGCCGCGTCGGCGACGTTGGCATGGCCGAGCAGCGGCCCGGTGCCCCGGATACGGGCACAGATGTAGCGAAGATTCTTCTCGTCGCCCGACTTCGCGCACGCGGTGATCTCTTCGGCAAACTTCTGAAGATCCTGAGCAAACAGGTCGGCCAGAGCCTTGAGCGATGGGTCGGTCTCGTGCTTGGGCTGCGGTGGAGGCAGGTCGTCGCCCGCCCCACGGCCCAGCAGGATGAACTCGGCCAGCGCCCGCAGCAAGGCGTCGCGTTTGATCGGCTTGGGCACCAGGGCGCTCGCGCGGGACTCGCGAATGGCCGCCTTGGTCGCGTCGGAGAGATCGCCCGCAATAGCAATCACGGGCACGGCGTGCCCCGCTGATCGGATGCCCTGGATGGCCTTGGACGCTGCATCCATGTCCATGTCGAAATCGCAGAGCATCACGTCGAACGGCTCTGTGAACTGCGACAATGCCTCGTCGTACGCCGTGACGTGGATCATCTTCAGCGACGTTTCGGACAGGTACACCTCGATCAGCTTGCGGTCGATGTCGTTGGCGGTGACCAGCAGGATGCGGCCGTCGAGCTTGTCGGGGTCGACGTTCTCGAGCGAGAAGGTGTTGCTCAGCGGGTCGAGCTTCATGAAATCATTGACGTCGATTTCCTGCGAGAAACGCAGGCCGACGTCGTGCACGCGACCCGACACGTGGCGGCACTGGACCACCTCGCCCTTGAGCCACTTCTCGCCCTCGGTCTTGTGGAGCATCTTGATGCGGCACTTGGTGCCCACGTGCATGTAGGAGCTGTGCACGATGCTCATGCCGCCGCGAGACAAGTTCCTGCACGCCACGCAGAAGCTGACGCTGCCGCCGCTGGGTTGGTAGACCTCGACCTCGAGCGCGGGCTTGCGGAAGCTGATGCGCGAATGGTTGCGACGCACGCTGCCGCCGCCGTTGGCTTCATCCAGTTCGTCCATGACCTGGTTGAGCTGCTCAACCGAGAGGTTCAGCGTGTTGTTGCGGCCGCTTGGGCCAGGCGCTCGCGTGCCCATTCCGATCTCCCGATGGTTCGGGAGGTACATCGACCGGAAACCGGCCGGGCTTGGGCTAAATCGGACACGTGCGACGTAGAGGCACTGATATCGGACTGGGCATAGGGGCTTACACGTCCAGGTTCTTGGCCTCGAGCGCGTGCTCCTCGATGAACTTGCGGCGCGGCTCGACCTGCTCGCCCATGAGCGTGGTGAACAGCGTCTCGGCCTTGGCCGCCTGGTCCATTGTCACCCGCATCAGCGTCCGCACCTCGGGGTCCATGGTGGTTTCCCAGAGCTGCTCGGCGTCCATCTCGCCCAGGCCCTTGAACCGCTTGACCTCGATGCCTTTGCGTCCGATATCGTGCAGCGTCGGCACGATGGTTGCCAGGTTGGCCGCTTCGGCAACCCGCACCTTGCCACCTTCATCACTGCCCTGGGGAACCTCCCATGCGAAGCGGGCGGGCAGCTTCTCGCCGGTGACGGCCTCTTCCTGCCGCAGGTCCCAGTCGGCGATGTCGAGCCCGAGCTCGCCGAGCTGCGTGAAGATCGAGTCGAGCTCGCGGTTCTCGTGCAATTCGCGAATCGTGGCGATGGGCCGCGCGCTCATCGGGTCGGTCGTCTCTGCGGCAGGCTTGGCATCTGCCTGATCCTCGTCACTCTCTTCATCAACGGGGGTGGCCGCCGGCTCCGCTTCCTCGCTCTCTTCGAGTCGCAGGTCGTTCTTCTCTACGATCGCGAGCGCCGCCTCCTCGCTCCACGCCCACTCGGCCCCGCCGCGCCAGGCCACGCGGTGTGTGGGCAGCCCGCCCTCGCCCGCGGCCGCGTCGTGGCGCGAGGCGATGAGGTCGATGAACTTCACGCCGCGCCGCTCGGCTACAACGCTCAGCTCGGCGAGCCGCTCGAGCAGCCGGACGGCCTTGGCGACATTCTCGCCCTCGATGCGGTGCTCCACGGGCGCCTCGCCGCTGGGCGGCAGGTCGCCCTCGTCGAAGGGCTTGCGGACCACGAGGCTGGCGTTCTGGATGGCCTGCTCGGTGAGCATGGCGCTCAGCTCACGCTCGTTGATGACGTAGCGGTGGTTCTTGCCGCGCGACACCTGGAACAGCGGCGGCTGGGCCACGAAGATGCGACCACGCCGGATGAGTTCGGGCATCTGCCGGAAGAAAAACGTCAGCAGTAGCGTGCGGATGTGGCTGCCGTCCACGTCGGCGTCGGTCATGATGACGATGCGGCCGTAGCGCAGCTTGCTGTGGTCGAAGTCGGGACCGATGCCGCACTTGAGCGCGGCGACCATCGTGCGGATCTCCTCGAAGCCCAGCACCTTGTCGATGCGTGCCTTCTCGACGTTGAGGATCTTGCCCTTGAGCGGCAGCACGGCCTGGGTCTCGACGTCTCGGCACTGCTTGGCGCTGCCGCCGGCCGAGTCGCCCTCCACCAGGTACAGCTCGCTGCGCTCCACGTCCTTGGTCTTGCAGTCGCTCAGCTTGTGGGGCATGCTGCCCGAGTCGAGCGCACTCTTTCGACGCGTCAATTCGCGGGCCTTGCGGGCCGCCTCGCGAGCCTGGGCGGCCAGGATGCCCTTCATGCACACCCGCTTGGCCTCGGTGGGGTGCTCCTCGAGCCACGTGCCCAGCGCGTCGGTCACCGCCTGGGCGACGAAGGGCTCGATCTCGGGGTTGAGCAGCTTTTCCTTGGGCTGGTTGTTGAAGGCCGGGTCGGGCAGCTTCACCGACACGATGGCGATGAGGCCCTCGCGCAGGTCGTCGCCGCTGGGGGTGGGGTCCTTCTCACGGATGATGCCGACGTTGCGAGCGTAGTTGTTCAGCGTGCGCGTCAGGGCGACCTTGAAGCCCTGGCCGTGCGTGCCGCCGTCGACATTGTTGATGTTGTTGGCGAACGTCAGCAGCGTCTCGTTGTAGCCGTCGTGGTACTGGAGCGCCACCTCGCACACCATCGAGCGTTCCTCGTCGTCCTTGCGGATGTGCACGGGCACGCACACGGCGGTCTTGCCGCTCATCAGGTGGTTGACGTAGGCCAGCAGCCCGTCGGCCGCCTTGAACGTCTCATCCTTGGGCTTTCCGTCGGCGCCCACGCGCTCATCGCGAAGCCGGATGACGACGCCGGGATTGAGGAAGCTCAACTCGCGGAGGCGGTTGGCCAGCGTGTCGTAACTGAACTCGGTGACCGGGAAGATCTCCGCGTCGGGTACGAACGTGATGCTGGTGCCCGTGGTTCGCGACGCGTTCTCGGGGATCTTGCCGACCTCGCGCAGCGGCTCGGCGACGTGCCCTCGCGAGAAGCTCATGGTGTGGACCTTGCCGTCGCGGTAGACCTCGACCTCGAGCAGGCTCGAGAGGGCATTGACGCAGCTCACGCCCACCCCGTGCAGGCCGCCCGAGACCTTGTACGCGCTGCCCTCCTGGCCGAACTTGCCGCCCGCGTGCAGCTTGGTCATGACGACCTCGACGGCGCTCTTTCCGTTGAGCGTCGGGTCGTCGTTCTTCACGGGGTCGACGGGGATGCCGCGGCCGTCGTCGACCACGCGGATGGAGCCATCGGCCTGGATCGTTACCTGCACGAGGGTGGCAAAGTCTGCCATGGCCTCGTCGATCGAGTTATCGACAACCTCGTACACCAGGTGGTGCAAGGCGCCCACGCCGGTGCCGCCGATGTACATGCCCGGGCGCTTGCGGACGGCCTCCAAGCCCTCGAGCACGCTGATCTGCTCGGCGCCATAGTTGCCCTTCTTGGGGCCCTCGGTGGTCGTCGATTCGGGGGTGGTCGCGTCGTCTTGGGCCATGGGTCCTCGCGGCTTGGCGGGGGTGTCCGGAGAGCCCGGAAGAACCCCGAAAATGTTGGTCTGTATTATAGGATGGAAACGCCATCCAAGCCGGATTTGTAGGGCCGATCTGGGGTCACTTGGGCCACGAAAAACCCGGGCTCAGGCCC
>JAUHYE010000088.1 GCA_030426395.1 Phycisphaerae bacterium | reverse complement strand
GGTCGCCGGGAACGATGGTAAGGGCGGGTTCACGCTCGACGGTGACTACGCCGTGGCGGGACGGCCAGTGGAGCCAGCCCTCGCCGATGTGGATGGCGACGGGGACTTGGACGCGATCGCGGCCTGCGCGGACGGCTTCGTCTCCGTGCTCATCAACGCCGGCGATGGAACATTCGCGGATCCGATCGACATCGTGTCTCTGCCATCGGCGGTCTCGATCTCAGTAGGCGATCTGGATGGCGATGGAGAGGTCGACGTGCTCGTGGGGTCGAGTTCAACGAGTGGTATTGCGCTGATGTCCGGCGATGGCGCGGGTGGCTTTGCGGCGCCCGAGGGCATCACCGACGTGGGCGGATCCGATACGGCACTCGCGGACTTCGACGGCGATGGCCGGCTGGATATCTTGGCCGCCAGTGTCGGGGCTGTCTTGCTTAATCGAGGGAGCGGTGTGTTCGATCCCTCGGCAGAGTTGGTCGCTGGCGGCGCAGAAACCGTGGCCGCCCGCGATGTGAATGGCGACGGACATGCGGACGCGGTGCTTATCGACCGAGACTGGTTCTGGACGTATGTCGCCCTGGGCAACGGCGACGGCACTTTTAAGGAGGCCGTGCGGTACGAAACCGCACGCCGATCCGACCCGGTGACACTGGCGGACATGGACGGCGACGGTCGGCCCGAGATCGTGACCGCCAACCGAAACGGCGAAGATATCGGCGTTATGTTCAACGACGGGACTGGCGTGTTCAGTCAGCAATACCTCTACAAGGTGGCACTGGGGCCCGTCGCCATCGCCACGGGCGACATCAACGGAGACGGCGTGCTCGATGTCGTCACCGCAAACGACGAGGGCGAGGCCATATCCGTGGTACTGGGCGAGGGCGGCGGCACGCTGGGATCGGCCCAGGCCGTCGTCTCTAGGTTCATGCCCCAGAGCGCGGCTTCGGGCGATGCAGATGGCGATGGCGACATCGATCTTGTCGTCACGCGCGGCGACATGGCGATCCTCGATTACTTCGAACGCACGGCGAACGGGCTACAAGGCTACGGCGTCGAGATGCCCGCCGGTCGCGGACCAATTGCTGTTCGCATGGGTGACTTGAACGGCGACGGGCGCGCGGACATCCAGGTGCTCAACGGTGTATGCTGCGGCGGACAGGGGATGATTTCCGTGCTGCTGAGTAACGGCGATGGCACGTTCGCCGGGGCGGTGGACTATGCGACCGATCCCGCGCCGCTGCGCCTGCACATCGCCGAGATCGACGGCGGCGTCGGCGTGGACGCCGTGGTGCTCGCTGATGACGGGCTGGCCAGCGTGTACCTGGGCGACGGCGCGGGCGGGTTCTTCGCGCGGCGCGTGATCAGGATTGGCGGCAATCCTCGCTCGATGGCGATGGCCGACGCGACAGGTGATGGTCGCCTTGACATCCTGGCCTACGACGTGGACGGAGCATCGGTACGGATGCTGCCTGGTCTGGATGGAGGCCGTTTCGGCGAAGCGGTCGTGTCGCCGGTCGGCGAGACGGGCCTGGACATAACCGCCGGCGATTTCGATGGCGATGGATTGATCGATGTCGCGTTGTCCACCGGCCCCAGGAACGCATTGGTTGCCTTCAACGATGGGACCGGTCGGTTTGGCAATGCCCTCTCGCTGGATGTCACAAGCTTCCCATTTCCGAGGGATGCAAGAGTGGATGCGATCGACGCGGACGGCCAGGGTCCGATGGACCTCATGCTGAGCCCTCCCGGGGACAACCGCGTGTATCCCGCTGAAGTGTTCCTATTCATCGCCGATGGGATGGGCGGATTCAACGAGCCCTTTGTTGTGTTCGTGGGCGACGAGTGGGCCGACGTCGTGGTCGAAGACGCCAACGGCGACAGCCGCGACGACGCGATCGTCGTCGACCAGAGCGACAACAGCGTGACCATCCTCACCGGGGCGTGTGGCGGCGAGTCCTGCCGGGCCGACTTGGACGGCGATGGCGAGCTGACCATCTTCGACTTCCTCGCGTTCCAGAACGCCTTCGACGCCGGGGACCCGATCGCCGACTTCGATAGCGATGGTGAGTTAACACTCTTCGACTTCCTGGCGTTCCAGAACGAGTTCGACGCGGGGTGCGACTAAGCCGCCCGCTTGAGGGGAGCAAAACCAATGAAGAACATGACAACAACGACCATCGCTTCGATCGTGCTGGCCTGCTGCGGTGCCGCCACCTCGGCGCAGGAGATCTTTCCCAATCGCACCCTGCCAGACGGGAGCCGACCCTCCATCGCCGACATGAACGGTGACGGCATCGACGACCTGGTCACGTCTCGCGGCAACCTGGTTTGGGTGTACCTCGGATTGTCCGCAGGCGGCTTCGGGCCGGGCGGTTCAACGCCCGGGGGCGTGGGTGTCGCCAGTCTGGCGATTGGCGACATGGATGGCGACGGCGACCTCGACGTGGTGACCGCCGCCTCGAGCGCCGGGGCCGTCGGCGTGCTTCTGAATCGTGGGGATGGCACCTTCGACGAGCGTGTGACCTACGACACCGTAGCCAACACGACCGGCGTGGCCGTGGGCGATCTCGACAACGACGGCTCGCTCGACGTCGTGGCCACCGGGCAGGACACCAACGAGGTGTTGGTCCTGCTCGGCAACGGCGATGGAACACTCTCGCCGCCGAACCTGCGGTACTTCGTGGGCGAGCGGCCCGTCAGCCCGCTCGTCGGGGACTTTACAGGTGATGGAAACGCGGACCTTGTGGTAGCGAACAGCCGCGACACGATGCTCACGCTAATGTTCGGGAACGGGGCCGGCGCCTTCGTTGCCCGCCGGGACTACGCCACTCTCGGCACGCCAACCGGCCTGACGCTGTTCGACTACGACGGGGACGGCGATCTGGACCTGGCGGCGGGCGGGTATGGCGGACTGGGCGTGGCGATTTTCGAGTCGCCCGAGTCGGGCCCCTTCGAGGAAGCGATCTACTTCGAGGTCGACGGCACGCCCCTCTCGCTCACCGCCGGCGACATGGACCTGGACGGCGATTACGACCTCATCCTGGGCGAGTCCGATGAGTCGGCCGTGGTCTTCTTCCGCAACGATGGACCGGACGGGTTCACCGACGCCGGACGATGGAGGCTCGGCGTCGGCTCGGCCTCGCCCGCGATCGTCGACTTCACGCGAGACGGCGTGCCGGACATCGCCGCCAACGCGGCGGGCGTCACGCTCATGCCGAACCTCGCGGGCCCCGGTGGCGTCGAACTCCAGGGGCAAGCGGTGTACGCCGCGGGCCCGACCCCCGGCTGGTTCGACACCGGTGACGTGAACGGCGATGGCGACCTGGACATGGCCATCGCGCACGGCCAGTTCGGCCCGGTCACGGTGGTGCTGTCCGATGGCGGCGGCAGGTTCGAGGATCCGGTCGTGTATTCGCCCGACGAGTTCTGCTACTACGTGCAGTTCGCCGACGTCGACACGGATGGGGATCTGGACCTGGTGGCCTTCGAGAACAACGAGAACCGCATAGCCACCCGGCTCAACAACGGCGCGGGCGAGTTTGGGGACCGTGTCTTCTCGACCACGGCGGGCCTGGCGAGCCGGCTTGTGCTGGCGGATTTCGATGGCGACGGCGTAATCGATGCGGCGACCACCAACCTCTTCGGCAGCCAGCTCTTCGTGCAGCTGGGCGTGGGCGACGGCTCGTTCGCGGCACCCACGGGATACGAGGTCGGTGCGTTCCAGTTTGCCCTGACCAGCGGGGACGCCAACGGCGACGGCATGATGGACATTCTGAGCGTGCGCGGCACGAGCGACTCGATCCACGTGCTGCCTGGACGTGGCGATGGCACCTTCGGGCCGGTCCGGCTGAGCCCGATCGGCATCGATGCGGCAAACCTCATCACCTCTGGCGACATGGATGGGGACGGCCTCGATGATGCCGTCGTTGCCGGCGACGATTCTGCCACCGTGAAGGTGCTGCTGAGTAACGGCGACGGCACGTTCCGTGAATCGGCCAGCCTCACGTTCCTCGACTTCACCGAGGACCTCTCCCTTGGCGACGCCGACGGCGATGGCAACCTGGACATCGCCATCGCCCAGGGCCGGGCCAATCGGGTCGCACTCGCGCTGGGAACCGGTGACGGCGGGCTGCAACCCACGCGGTTCTATGCCGTGGGCCCCAATATCCTGGGCGTGGAACTCGCCGACATGACGAGCGACGGCCTGCCCGACCTGGTCACGACACGGAACTTCGACGAGAGCTTCGGCGTGCTGGCCAACCTCGGGATCCCCTGCCGGGCCGATCTGGATGGCGACGGCGAGCTCACGCTCTTCGACTTCCTCGCCTTCCAGAACGCCTTCGACGCCGGCGAGGCGATCGCCGACTTCGATGGCGATGGCGAATTGACGATCTTCGACTTCCTGGCGTTCCAGAACGAGTTCCAGGATGGCTGCTGAATCATAGAACGGAGGAAGGGAACACCATGAACACTATGATCCGAAGCGCATTGTTCGCGATACTCGCCGGCGCCGGCCAGGCGTCACTGGCCCAGACTATCGAAGGCAGGCTGCTGTACCCCGGAGCGGCGCTGCCCGGGGGAACGCCCGCCCTGGGCGACTTCGACGGGGACGGCGACGTCGATCTGGTCTCGGCGGGCACGCGCCTCCATGTGTACTTCAACGATGGGGCCGCGCTCCGCGAGCCCGTCACCGACATGAGCTCGCCCGGATTCGCGCTGGCGACGGGCGACCTGGACCTGGACGGCGACCTCGACATCGTGAGCGCTACGACCAGTGGGCTGGTGATCGGGCTCAACGACGGCGATGGCCGGTTCGAACGCTCCTCGGTGTCCATCGGCAGCCAGCTCAGCGATGTGGCGCTCGGCGACCTCAACGGCGATGGCGTCCTCGACGCCGTGGTGGCCGATTTCGCTCGCCGCGAGATCGTGCCGGTGCTCGGGCTGGGCGACGGCGCCTTTGCCCCCGCGGACGTGCGGTACATCCTGAGCGCCGCTCCATCCGCGGTGATCGTGGCCGACTTCAATGACGACGGTCACGCCGACGTGCTGGCGGCCGAGCAGTTCGACGCCTCCCTTACCCTGCTCATCGGCGACGGCGCCGGGGCGCTCATCCCCGCGGGAGAACTGGACGTAGGGGCCGGCGCGTTCCGCCTGGCATACGAGGACATGGACAGCGACGGCGACCGCGACATCCTGGTGTCCACGGTGGCCGGCGTCTCGATCCTGCGCCATCTCGGCGGGGGCGTATACGCCGATTTCGAGAGCTTCGACGCCCCGGGCGTGGGCGCTGCCCTGGCGATCGGCGACGCCGATGGCGACGGCGATCCCGATATCGTTCGGATCGCCTCGAGCACCCTGGCCGGCGGCCGGGCTTCGGTGCTGCTCAACAACGGTGCGGGTGGATTCGAGACGCTGCCCGAGCAGCGCATCGGCACGAGGGCGGGCGTCGCAGCGCTCGTCGACCTCGACGGCGACGGCGACCTCGACCTGGCCACGCGGGGGACGTGGATGACCACGCTGCTCAACGATGGCACCGGGAACTTGCAAGGCCCGATGACCCTGCAGACGCCCGACTTCGTGCGCGACGTTGCCGCCGCCGACTTCGACGGCGATGGCCTGCCCGATCTCGTAGCCGTCAACCGGCCGGACATGTCGGTGGTGTCGCTGCACTTGTCGCTGCCGGGCGGCGGCTTCGCCGAGCCCGCGCTGTTCCCCTGCGGCAGCGACCCACTGGGCATCGCCGTGGCCGACTTCGACGGCGACGGGCGCCCCGACGCGGTGACGGCCAACTACTTCGCGTCCAGCGCGACGGCGCTGCTCAATACCGGCGGCGCGTTCGGGGCGCCCATAACGATCCCCAGCGGCGGCTTCCCCTACGACGTGGACGCGGGCGACGCCAACGGCGACGGCCTTCCCGACGTGATCGCCCCCAGCTGGGCGGCCAGCACCGTCACCCTCGCGCTGGGCAACGGCGACGGCTCCTTCCAGCCCGGGCAGACGCTCCCTGCCGGCCGCCAGACGCGCAGCGCCATGTTCGCCGACGTCAACGGCGACGGCGTGCCCGACATCGTCACCGCCAACGGCGCCGAGGCGGACCAGAGCGTGCTGCTGGGCACCGGAGGCGGCGCGTTCGCGCCCGCCACGCCGGTCGATCTGGGCGCGGTGGGCGGGCAGGACGACCTGACCGTGGGCGACCTGGACCAGGACGGCTTCGACGACGCGGTGTTCGCCAACAACCAGAGCGGGGGCGTCCGCATCGCGTATGGCGGCCCCGATGGCCTGGGCTCGCCCGAACTGGTCTTGATCGACGGTAACGGGGGCCGGCCGGCCATCGGCGACGTGGATAGCGACGGGCGGGCCGACCTGGTGCTGCCCGACCGGAGTGGCAACTCGGTGTACGTGCTGCCCGGCCTGGGCGGCCGCGCGCTCGGCGAGCCGCGGCGATTCGCGGCGGGCTTGGGCGCCGCATCGGCCACGATCGCCGACTTCGACGGCGACGGCCGCGCCGACCTGGCCGTCGCCAACGAGGAGGGCCACTCGATTACCGTGCTGCTGAACCGGTCGACGCGGTGCCGCGCCGACCTCGACGGCGATGGCGAGTTGACGCTCTTCGACTTCCTGGCATTCCAGAACGCCTTCGGCGCGGGCGACCCGATCGCCGACTTCGACGGCGATGGCGAGCTGACGATCTTCGACTTCCTGGCGTTCCAGAACGAGTTCGACGCCGGCTGCTGAAAACGCCCGGCGTGGCGCGACGCCATGGGTTTCTCCGCGTGAACAGTGGCTCGGGACGATTCCCGGCCGCTGATCACCACGTTCATCAGGAGATTCCCATGACCGGCATCGTCCATGGCTCGCGCCGTTCCTGCGTGCTCGCATTCGCACTGGTTGCCTCGGCCGGCCTGGCCTCGTCGGCATTGGCCGATGACGTCCGGTGGATCCGCCCTTCCAGCGGCTTCTGGGGTGACCCGGGCAACTGGAGCGGCGGCGCCCTCCCCGCAGAGCACGACGTCGTGCGCATCGGGGGCGCCGGCTGGCCCGTCGTCACCGTGCGCATGACCGACATGTATTTGCAGGACGCCGCGGCCGTGCACCTGGCGGGCGGATCGACGCTCGACCTGGACCGGGGGCTGTTGCGAGTGGACGAGGGTCTCGTCTCAACCATCACTGGCGCCGGCACAACGCTGCGCTTGATCGACAAGGACCCCACCGCCCCAATCTCCCTCTTTGAGTTCCACGGCCAGCTCGATATGGGCCCGGGCACGCGCATGCTGCTGGAGGATCGGGCCCAGGTGCTGCTGCGCGGCCCGTCCCGATCACGCGGCCTCATCACCGGCTGGGGCGAGGTCTACACCGATGCGCGCGACGCCTTCCGCAACGAGGGCGTGTTCCGCCCGGGTGAGGGCAACCTGCTGCAGGTCTTCGTCGACGTCGAGAGCGGCGTCCGTGGCCGGATCGATCTCGATGGGCAGCAGGAGCAGGGCGAGCTCGACCTGCACGGCCGCGCCGAGACCCTGCGCGTGCTGACCGATGCGCTCGAGGACGACTTCAGCGGTGTGATCCGGCTGGGTCCCGAGTCCCGCCTCATCATGGATTCGCTTTCCGAGCCGTGGACGGCCGACGCGGACAGCCGCGTCATCGTGACCGGGGCCAGCGGCGCCATCGGAGCCAGCCGCATCGATGGTTCTCCCTTGAACTTCGAGGGCGAGTTTTCGCTCGGACCGGACGCCGAGCTCCGGATGGGTTCGATCCTCAACCTGAACAGCGCGGCTCGGGCCGATCTCGAAGAAGGCGCCCAGCTCGATCTGGCCGGCTTCACGACCATCGACGGCGGCCAGTACACGCTTCGCCGCGGAGCGCAGATGCGGTTCCGCTCGAGCGCCGTCGTCAACGGCGGACGCTTCGCTACCGCCTCGGCCTCGCCCGCGGACGGCTTTATCGGCTTCGGCGCGGCCACCGAATACTCAGGCCAGATCGTCTTCGACGGCACGGCCCGCCAGGATGGCTACGCGACCAGCACCGGCCCGAGCACGCTCATCACCGCGCGCACCTTCGACATGGACGGCGCCGACCGCGACAACCGGTGGACGGTCACCAACCCCCTGGTGATCGAGGCCGGCCGCATCGATGAGGGCGGCGAGAACGACGTGTTCAGCGGCATCGAAGTAATCGGCGGCTTCCTGCCCGCCCTCACCATCCGGCTGAGCGATCCCGAGGCTTCCTGGTCGATGCACGGGCGGATGACGCTGGCGGGCGGCTCGCCCTTCCCGCTCCGGCGCGTGTCGGGCTCGCCCGTGCGTCTGTTCGGCACGCTCGAGGTGCCCTCGGGCGCCGCCGAGATCGCCGCCGATCTCGAGGTGCTCATGGGCGCCATCATCGCCCTGAACGAGAACACCACCCTGCGCACGCGCGGCACGACCGTCCTGCACCACGGCGTCGCGTACACCGGCTCGGGCACGATCCGCAACGGCGTGGGCGGCACGCTCATCTCCGCGGGCACGCCCGACCTGTCGCGCCTCGGCCTGGCCAACGACGCCACCATGATGCTGGGCGACAACGCCGCCACCGAGCTGCGCACCGACCGCTTCGAGCAGTCCGCCGATGGCGTGCTCCGCGTGTCGATCGGTGGCTACGACGCGGGAACCGAGCACGGGGTGATGCGTGTCGGCGAAGGCTCGGTCACGCTCGCGGGCACGCTGGAGGTCGCCCTCTTCAACACCGACGAGGGCTTCCGCCCCCGCGCGGGCGACACGTTCACGATCTTGACCGCGACCGACGGCGCCATCACGGGCGACTTCGACCACGTCGCGCCCACGTTCCACGCGGGCCGCGTCTACACCTGGGCCGTCGAGCACGAGGCCGACGCCGCCCTGCTGGTGCTCGAGGGCGTTCGCGCGATCCTGTGCGTCAGCGACCTGGACGGCGACGGCCAGACGACCCTCTTCGACACGCTGGAGTTCATGAACCTCTTCGAGATCGGCGACGCCCGGGCCGATATCAACGGCGATGGGGCGCTGGACATCTTCGACCTGCTGGCCTTCCTCAACGCCTTCGAGTCGGGCTGCTAGTTCGCGTCGGCCCCGGGCTTCCTGCTCACCGTCACCATGGGCACGGTGTTCTCCTTGGGCTCGAGGACGAGCCCAAGCTCGTCCTTCAGCCGCGTGCGCAGCTTGGCGACGTCGTCGGCATCGGTCGGGTCGAAGGCCGCGTGGACCGAGAAGTCGATGGCGTAGCGGCCGTCGTCGTGCAGGCCGTTCTCCAGTGGCGCGCCCAGCACGCCCTGGAGCCAGCGGGCGAAGGTGTCCAGCCCCGTCGAAAGCGATTCATAGGTGTAATTCGACACGCTGAAGCCGCCCGGCTCGACCGGATCGGCGGCTTCCAGCTTCGAGGGCGCGTCCTCGCGCGAGAGCACGTAGCCGGTCACGGCCACGTCCTTCACGCTCGCCTCCATGCCCATGCCGTTCAGCACGAGGCTCTGGACGAGCTTGCGTTGATCCCCGAAGGTCTCCTCTGGCAGCCGCACGATCAGGTCGTAGTGCGCCCCCTCTGCGTCGTCGTAGCCCTGCGGCATCGTCACCTGCCAGGGCTGGACCTCGAAGACGTAGGTGATCAGCTCGAGCGGGCTGGAGTCGATGCTGGTGACGTTCGTCGGCCCCTTGCCGGTGCGCATCATGCCCTTGCCGATCGACTCGCGGAAGACGATCTGGCACACGGGCACGTTGTGCCTGCGATCGAAGGGGTCCACGCCCGACGAGATCGACCCGATGCTCCAAGGCTCGGCCCCCCCACCCCCACCACCATTGGCCGCCGGCTCGTCGTGCCTGCCCTCGACGTGCCCGCGCAGCTTCTCGGCGGTCAGCCGGTTGGGGTGGGTGATCGACGCGACCTTGCCTTCCTTGTCGACCACGATCGTCTTCGGGATCGCGCGCACCTGGTACGCCTTGTGCATCGACTTATCGGTGTCGAAGCCCAGCACGCTCTCCATCGGCCGCTTCTCGCGCAGGGCCAGGGTCTTCTCCTCGGGCTCGTCGGTCACCGAGATGAACACGACCTCGCCCTCGAACGCCTTCGCCAAATCGTTCATGTGCGGGATCGCGGCGATGCACGGCCCGCACCAGGTCGCCCAGAACTCGACGACGACGGTCGTGCCCCTGAGCGATTCCCAGTCGTACCCCGCGTGGGGGTCGACACCGTCGGGCAGCTGGCTCCACGCCTCGACGCTCAGCGGCGGGGCGGGATCACCAACGGCCAGGGGCTTCGCGTCCGGTCTCGCGTCCTGTTTTGCGTCCTGGGCATACGCCACCGGAACGCACAGCAGCGACGCGGCGAGCGAGCGGATCATGAACATGCGGGCGTGACGGACCATCGGGGCCTCCTTTGCGGCTGCCCACCCCTGCCGAAGAGCAGTATACCGCAAACCCCCCGATGCGCCAAAGCTAATTTTCGGGCACGGGGCCGCGGTCAGCTCGCCCGACGCGGTTCGTGTTCGGGCGGTGTTGCCCGCTGCGCGGTCGGATCTTCGTCGTCCCCGGACGCATGTCCGCCCGCGCTCTTGTAGGTTCCAAAGGGCACGGTCAGCCCCGACGACCAGTCGCTCTTGGTGCCGCTGGCGCGCATCGCGCGGACGCGGTACTCGACCTGGCGCAGGCCAGGCGGCACGTCCTTGTCGACGAACTTCTTGTCGGCCACGATGTCGAAGGGCAGCCAGGGCGGGCAGGGACCCTCCAGCGGCATGAGCCGGCGCTGCACCTCGTAGAGCAGCCCGCCGCGGCCGCGGTCATCGATCTGGAAGGCGACCTCGATCTCGCCGTTGGTCCGCATGGTGTACGCGAGCTCGAACGGCTCGCCGGGCGCCGGCCGTGGCCCGCCCTTCTCGGGCGGGTCGATGCCCGCGGCGCTGTACACGCCCTTGGCCTTCTTCGCCCCCGCCCGCTTGGCCTTGACGTCGACGCTGCCCACGAGCGCCCCGAACAGACGGCGCAGGTTGGCGAAGGCCTCGCGCTGGCCGACGAAGCGGGCCCTGGCCAGCAGCCTCGCCCGCTGGGCCTTCTCGCGCGACTCGGCGGCCTTCAGGACCATCTCCTCGAACTGGTCGACTTCCAGCTCGGTCAGGCCGAACACGCTCGGGTCGCCCGCCTGCCATCGCCTGGCCAGCACGCGGCACTGCACCAGGAAGTCCTCGTCCTTGCGCTTGGCTCGCCGTGACATGGCCGCGTCCCCGTTCGTGCTCGTCATTCTGGCCCGACGCCGGGTCCACCCATCAGTTCCATCGACCATCGCCCAGGGTGACTCGAGTTCGCTTTGCCGATCGCCGGCCGGGCGTCGCCGACCGGCCACCAACGCCCGCCAGATGGGCCCGAGACCGTGCCAAACTGCGATCGGCGCGCGTCGGCGGCCGGTTGGCGCTGGCCGAACCCCGCCCCACGACCGCCGATGCCGCCCCCGCGCCGCCCGATCGGCGGCCGTCGGGCGCCAGGGATCCACTGGCTGGACGGGGCTGGCGGCCGGCGCGGTGCGGCCGGGCGTCCGAGTCACGGATGGCGCGGTCGCGGATGGCTATCGGAACATCGGATCGGGCACGCCGCGGGCGGGATTACGACCGGATCCATAGCCGGATCACGCCGGATCGATCTCTCGTGCGAAAACGTGCCGGTTCTGGCCGGGTTTGTGGTATACTGGCCCGATCGGTCCGGTGGGCCGGGCGGAAGACACTGGAGGCACCATCCATGCGCGCGGCCGGCTCCATCGCGACCCTTGCCCTGACGATCCTGTCGATCCCATGGGCGGCCCTGGCCCAGCCCTGCGAGCCCCGGTGGGCCGAAGAATTCTCGTGCCTGGGCGGCATCGATGGTCCGGTGTACGCCAGCGTCTTCTGGGACGATGGCTCGGGCGAGAAGCTGGTCGTGGGCGGCTGGTTCGAGATCGCCGGGTGCGCGCCCGCCGCGAACGTCGCGATGTGGGACGGCCAGCGCTGGCACGCCCTCGGCGAGGGGACCGACGGCCCGGTGTACGCCCTGGAGGTCTTCGACGATGGCGATGGCCCCATGCTCTACGCCGGCGGCGAATTCGACGAGGCGGGTGGGCAGGAGGCCAACCAGATCGCGCGATGGGACGGGGCCGCGTGGTCGCCCATGGGCCGGGGCCTCGATGGGTGCAGCGGCTCGTTCTGCACCACCGAGGTGCTCGCCATGGAGGCCTTCGACGATGGGAGCGGCCCCAAGCTCTACGTGGGCGGCAACTTCACCCGCGCGGGCGACGATCGCGAAGCCCGGTTCCTCGCCACATGGGACGGCGGGGCCTGGTCGTCCGTCGATGGGGGTGCGCCGTTCGCGGACATGTCGGGCGTGCTCGTGCACGAACTGGAGGTGCTCGACGACGGCGGCGGGCCGCGGCTGTTCGTCGCCGGTCGATTCGACGCCGTCGCGGGCGCGCCGGCCGAGAACATCGTGGCGTGGGACGGCGCGGCGTGGGCGGCCATCGGCGACGGCACGACCGTCCTGGGCGACGTCTACGCCCTGCGGTGGTACGACGACGGCTCGGGCGGCGTGTTGTACGCGGGCGGCGACATGGCCATCGACCTGCCATCGGGGCGGGCCTACGGCGTCCTGGCTTGGGACGGCGCGGCGTGGTCGACGGTGGGCGAGGGTTTCCGGGCGCAGGCCAGCGAGATCTTCGATCTGATCGTGATGGACGTGGAGGGCGCGCCGGCCCTCGTGGCCGGCGGCGACTTCGAGACGCTCGGCGCCGAGCCCGCCGAGCACCTGGCCACCTGGGACGGTGAGCGCTGGCGCCAGATCGGCGCGACGATCCATCGGGCGACCTCCTTCGTCGAGACGCTGGCCATTGGCGGGAGCGCGGGCGACCAGGTGCTCTTGGTCGGCGGTGGCTTCGACTTTATCGGCGACGATCCGATCGAGCGCGTCGCCGCGTGGGACGGGGAATCTTGGGGCGCGTTGGGCGAGGGCCTGGATCGTTGGACGACCGCCGTCACCTACTTCGAGTTCGACGGCCGGGGCGCGTGGTACACCATGGTCCCCGTCGGCGAGTTCGGCCTCCAGTACGAACTCCTGCGATGGAACGGTGCGGCGTTCGAGGGCACCGGCGTCTACGCCGATGGCGTGGCCAGGCCCACCGCTGTGTTCGACGACGGCTCGGGACCGGCCCTGTACGTTACCGGGGATTTTCAGGCCATCGCCGGGGTGCCCGCCAACCGCATCGCGAAGTGGGACGGCCACGCCTGGTCGGCCGTGGGCACGGGTTTCAACCGTGAGGTGCGGGCGGCGGCGACCGTGTCCTGGGAGGGCCGCGACCGGCTGCTGGCCCTCGGTTACTTCTCGCAGACTGGTGATGGGCGGCCCGCCCGCGGCATGGCCGAGTGGGACGGCGCCCGGTGGATCGAGCTGGCCGGCGGCATCGAGACCGGCTCGTCGAAATTCGTCAACGACGTGGCCGTTTTCGAGGACGCCGAGGGCCCGGGACTCTTCGTGGGCGGGGCGTTTGATCGCATCGGCGGCGTCGCCGCGCAGGGCCTGGCCCGCTGGGACGGCGCGCAGTGGACGACCGTCGGCGGGCTGCGGGCCTCGGTGACCGACCTGGAGGTCTTCCGCGTGGGCGACGAGCCCGCACTATTCATCTCCGGCCTGATCGGGCTGGACGGCATCGCCGCGTGGACCGCCGAGGGCTTCGCCGACGTTGGGGACGGGGCAGTGGGCTGCCCGGGCGGCTGCATCTCGGGCGTGTCGGCCCTGACCGTCTTCGACGACGGCACGGGCGAGAAGCTCTACGCGGCAGGGCGGTACCTGCGCATGGATCGCGTGGAGGGCACCGAGTACATCGCGGCGTGGGATGGAACTGGGTGGAATGCGCTGCCCGGGGGCGGGATGGACGGGTGGCCGGTGGTGCTCGAACCGATGGCGACCGCCGCGGGCCCGGCCCTC
>JAUHYE010000087.1 GCA_030426395.1 Phycisphaerae bacterium | reverse complement strand
GGCCGCGCTCGCCGAGCCCCAAGCGCAGCTCGCCCAGCTCCCCGCCGTCCTCGAGACAGAACGCGCGATGGCCAAGCAACTACAAGCCGAGCTCGACCGTGCGAGTCGTGCGCAACAGGGCGGTGCCGCCAACGAGCTCGAGGTCATCGTGCTCACACAGCGCGTGGCCGGGCAACAGGCAACCGTCACCGCGACCGAGCAGCGTCAGGCCATCCTCGAAGCCCAGCGCGACCGGCTGAGCGCCGAGGCCACCGCCGCCGAGCGCAACTTCGAGCTGCGCATCATGGAGAAGCAAAGCCTCGACCTCGCCCGCGCCAACGCGCAGCGGGCTCAGGCCGCCGTGCAGATGGCCGAGGCCCGCCTCGACGAAGCACAGCTCCGCGTCGACCGCCTCACCATCACGGCGCCCATCACCGGAGCCGTGCAGAAGCGCCTCAAAGTCCCCGGCGACAAGGTCATGCTGGGCATGGACGAGGCCCACTCGGCCCACATCGTCCACCTCTACGACCCCGCCAAGCTCCAGGTCCGCGTCGACGTTCCCCTCGCCGACGCGCGGCACATGTTCGTGGGCCAGACGTGCGAGGTCATCGTCGAGGTGCTGCCCGACCAGACATTCGAGGGCGTGGTCGATCGCATCACCTACGAGGCCGACCTGCAGAAGAACACGCTGCAAGCCAAGGTGCGCGTGCTGAACCCCTCGCCCCTGCTGCGCCCCGAGATGCTCACGCGTGTGAAGTTCCTGCCCCGCGGGGGGGGCGGCGGTGAAGCCCCCGAACTGGGCGACACCGCCATGCTCGTGCCAACGGGCGCCATCGACAACGGCCGCGTCTGGGTCGTACGCAACCGGCGAGGCGACACGGGCAAGGCGTTTGCGCAGGGCATCGAGCTGCTCGAAGACCTCGGCGAATATACCCGCGTCCGCGGCGAGCTGCGCTCGGGCGATCTGCTCGCGCTCGACACCACCAACCTCAACGAAGGCGCCCGCGTGCGCATTTCTACAGACAGCAAGGACGCCACCCCATGACACTCATCAAGTGCGAACATCTCACCCGTGAATTCAAGAAGGGCGAGGAAACCATCCGCCCGCTCGACAAGCTCGACCTCGAGGTCCCCGCCGGCGAGTTCATGGCCCTCATGGGCCCCAGCGGCAGCGGCAAGACCACGCTGCTGAACCTCATCGCGGGCATCGACAAGCCCACCAGCGGCAAGCTCATCATCGATGGCATCAACATCGCCGACCTCTCCCGCAACAAGCTGGCCGCATGGCGTAGCGAAAATGTCGGCTACGTCTTCCAGCTCTACAACCTCGTGCCCGTGCTCACGGCCTTCGAGAACGTCGAGCTGCCACTGCTGCTGCACAAGCTCACCCGCGCCGAGCGGCGCGAGCGCGTGCAAAAGGCCCTCGAAGACGTCGGCATCGCCGACCGATCCAACCACTTCCCCCGCCAGCTCTCGGGCGGCCAGGAGCAGCGCGTCGCCATCGCCCGCGCCATCGTCACCGACCCGACCATCCTCGTCGCCGACGAGCCCACGGGCGACCTCGACAAGTCGTCGGCCAGATCCATCATGGAACTGCTCAGCCGGCTCAATAAGGAGCAGGACAAGACCATCGTGATGGTCACCCACGACCCCGGCACCACGAAGTACGCCACGCGCACGCTGCACCTGGACACCGGCAAGCTCGCCGGCGACCACACGCACCAGCAGGAAGAGGTGCTCGCATGAATCCGCTGAAGTTCATCCCCTACATCGCCAAGCAAGCCTGGCGCCACCGCGTGCGCTCGGGCCTCACGCTCATGGGCATCGCCATCGCGATGTTCCTGTTCACCGCCGTCCAGGCCATGCGCCACGGCGTCGAGGTCGCCACCAAGGCCACCGCCGACGAAACCACGCTGGTCGTCTACCGCAAGGACCGCTTCTGCCCCGTGACCAGCGAACTGCCGCAAGACTACCAACGCCGCATCGAGCAGGTGCCCGGCGTCGTCAGCGCCATCCCGATGAAGGTCGTCGTCAGCAACTGCCGCACGAGCCTCGACGTCGTGACCTTCCGCGGTGTGCCCAAGGATGAGTTCATCCAGAACAACAGCAAGCGTTTCACCGTCATCGACGGCAGCCTCGAAGACTGGAAACGCCGCACAGACGCCGCACTGCTGGGCGAGACCCTTGCCACCCGCCGCGGGCTCAAGGCCGGCCAGACCTTCGACGCCGCGGGCATCACCGCCTACGTCGCGGGCATCATTCGCTCGAAGGACCCCCAGGACCACAACGTCGCCTACACCGCCCTCGAGTTCGTGCAACTTGCCGGGCGAGACCAATTGGGCATCGTCACCCAATTCAACGTGAAGGTACAAGACGCCAGCATGCTCGACGGCGTGGCCGAGGCCATCGACGACGAGTTCCGTCGCGCGCAAGACCCGACCCAGACGTTCGGCGAGAAGGCCTTCGTCGCGCGCATCGCCGACGACATCGTCGAGCTCGTCGGCTTCGCCAACTGGCTTGGCATCGGCGCCCTCATCGCCGTCCTCGCGCTGGTGGGCAATGCGATCATCCTCAGCGTCCAGAGCCGCATCGCCGAGCATGCCGTGCTGCAAACCCTGGGCTTCAACGGCCGCCTGGTCGCCATGCTCATCGTGGCCGAGGGCGTGTTGATCTCGCTCATCGGCGGTGTTCTCGGTGCGGCTGTCGCCATGCTCGTCGCACGCTTCGGCAGCTTCGCGCTCTCGGTCGAGGGCCAGTCCATCCCCATCACCGCGAGTTGGCAACTCCTTGCCATCGGCGTGGGTGTGTGCGTGGCGCTGGGCGTGCTCGCGGGGCTCGTTCCCGCGTGGCAGGCCTCGCGCCGCGAGATCGCAACGTGCTTCCGGGCCGTGTAGGAAAGGAAGCCGATGCGACTGAGACAACTCCCATTCGAGTACGCCTATCGAAACCTCGGTCGCAGCCGCGTGCGCATGCTTGCGAGCATCATCGGCGCCACGCTGGTGGTGCTGCTGGTGCTATCGGCCGCCGGCTTCGTGCGCGGCATGCAACTGACATTGACACAAGGCAAGGGCCTGCACGAGAACGTCATCATCCTGAGCACCGGCAGCGAAGAGGCCCTCGAGCGCAGCCAGATCGATGCCTCCACCGCGGGCCAGGCCATCGCCAGCATCCCGGGGCTGGTCGAGCGCGGCGGCGTCACCTACGCCTCGCCCGAGATCAACATCGCCCTTCCAGTCAACACCGACGCCAGCGACACCACGCCCCGCCAGGCCGTCATCCGCGGCGTACGCCCCGTCGCGTTCCTGGTGCACAGCGAGGTCGAGATCGTCGAAGGCCGCCAACCGCGAAGCGGACAGGACGAGATCATCGTCGGCTCCCTTGCCGCCACGCGCCTGGGCCTGCCCGACGAGCGTCTGACCGTCGGCAAGACCCTGCACTTCGACAACCGCGACTGGACCATCGTCGGCAAGTTTCGAGCACCGAACACCGTGATGGACGCCGAGATCTGGATGCCCATCATCGACCTGCAGGTGGCCACCAAGCGCGAGGCCACGCTCTCGGCCGTCGTCGTGAGCCTCGACACCGCGCGCTTCTCCGATGTCGACATCTTCGCCAAGAGCCGCCTCGACCTCGAGATCACCGCCATGCGCGAGGCCGACTACTACGCCTCCATCGCCGCGTTCTACCGGCCCATCCGCATCATGGTCATCGTCACCGCCTCGCTCATCGCCCTCGGCGGCCTGCTGGGCGGGCTCAACACCATGTACGCCAGCTTCGCCGCCCGCGTGCGCGAGATCGGCACGCTGCAAGCCTTCGGCTTCACGCGCATGGCCATCGTCACCAGCCTCAGCGAAGAATCGCTCTTCGCCGCAGCCATCGGCACCATCTTCGGCGCCATCCTGGGCCTGGCGCTGCTCGATGGCCTGGCCGTCAAGTTCTCCATGGGCGCCTTCGCGCTCACGCTCGACGCTCCCGTCATGCTCGCCGGCATCGCCGGCGGCGTGCTCGTGGGCCTCGTCGGCGCCATCCCACCGGCGATTCGCTGCCTGCGTTTGCCAATTCCCCAAGCCCTCAAGATGCACTGAGTACCATCCACATAAGATTCCCGAAAGGAGCCTCCCCCATGAACATCACACGCACCATCGCCATCGCGTCCATCGTCGGCCTCGCCCTGGGCCTCGTCGCCTGCAAAGAAGAAGCGACGAGCACCCCGAGCAGCACGCCATCGTCCAGCACCACCCCCGTCTCGGCCGACTGGAAGCTCGCCTCAATGCCCGCCGACGCACAGGGCGTCAAGACCATCAAGGACACCGCCGCCGAGGGCGACACCGTCACCGTCCGCGGCATCATCGGCGGACGCAAGGACGCGCTCAATACCGAGTCGGCCTTCTTCGTGATGGTCGATCCCGGCCTGCACAACGAGTGCGTCGGTGAAGACGACCACTGCGCCACGCCGTGGGACTATTGCTGCGCCGCGCCGGAAGACATCCAGGCCAACAGCGCTACCGTGCAACTCGTCGACGCCGAGGGCAACCCGCTCGAGTTCGACCTCTCGGGCCAGGGCATCTCGCCGCTCGACGAGGTCGTAGTCGTCGGCACCGTCGCCGCACGCCCCTCGCCGCAGGTACTCACCATCCGCGCGACGGGGCTTCACCGCGTGACGCAGTAGGCCATAATGCCGTATGTCCGACCCGCAGAAGATTACCGCCGCCCTCGCCGAGTTGCACAAGCGCTATGCCGGCCTCGATGAGGGAGAACTCGCAGATTACATCCCCGAGCTGGCCAACGTCGACCCGTCGCTGTTCTCCATCGCCGTGGCGACGGCCGACGGCCAGGTCTGCTCGGTTGGCGATGATCGCGTGCCGTTCACCATCCAGTCGTCCTCAAAGCCATTCACCTACGGGCACGCTCTCGGCATGCACGGCCGCAGCGCGGTGCTCGGCCGGGTGGGCGTCGAGCCCACGGGCGACGCGTTCAATTCCATCATCAAGCTCGACGCGGCAAACCGCCCGCACAACCCGTGCGTCAACAGCGGCGCCATCGCCGTCACCAGCCTGCTGCGCGAGATGGACGCCACCGCCAGCGTCAAGCAACTGCTCGACAGCTTCAACCGCTTCGCCGGCCGAAAGCTCAGCGTCGACCTGCCCGTCTTCACCAGCGAGCGCACCCACGGCAACCGCAACCGCGCGATCGCCTACCTCATGCTCCACTTCGGCATGATCGAGGGCGACGTCGACGCCATCCTCGACCTCTACTTCCAGCAGTGCGCCATCCAGGTCACATGCCGCGACCTCGCCGTCATGGCCGGCACGCTGGCCAACGGCGGCGTGAACCCCGTCACCGGCGAGCGCGCCCTCGACGCCGCCTACGTCCGAGACGTGCTCACCGTCATGCAGACCTGCGGCATGTACGACTACTCGGGCCAATGGGCCTACACCGTGGGCCTGCCCGCCAAGAGCGGCATCTCGGGCGCCATCTTCGCCGTCGTGCCCGGCCGCCTGGGCATCGCCTGCTACTCGCCCAAGGTTGATCACCACGGCCACAGCGTGCGCGGCCTGCGCGTCTTCGAGGACCTCTCCCACGAGTTCGGCCTGCACCTCTTCGAGGTCGACCACAAGGACGGCTCGGCCGCCATCGACTCCATGTTCGAGAAGCGATCGCCAGCAGCCCAGCCCGCCACCGACGCACTCCCTGAGAGCCCAACGGCATACACGCCCGATCGAGGGCGTGCTCCGGAACACTCAGACTAATTGGGGGCCGAGACGAGTCGTGCTCAGCTTGCCTCGGCCCGCGGGTGCGCCTTGTCGTAGCTCTCACGCAAGCGCTGCCCGCTCAGGTGCGTGTACACCTGCGTGGTGCTCAGCGATTGGTGGCCCAGCAGCGCCTGCACGGCACGAAGATCGGCGCCGTTGTCCAAAAGATGCGTGGCAAAGGTGTGCCGCAGCGTGTGCGGGCTGATCGAAGAATCCAGCCCAACCATGCCCAGGTACTTGTCCAGCTTGCGGCGCACCGAGCGGCTGCTCAGCCGCTTGCCGTGCTTGTTGATGAACAGCGGGGTCTGGTTGGCCTCGCCCTTGAGCACGCTGGAGAATCGCGGATCGGTGCGCAGCCGCTCGACGTAGCGGCCCATGGTGTCCATGGCCCGCTGGCCCAGCGGCACCAGGCGATCCTTGTTGCCCTTGCCCTTGACACGCAGCACCTTCTGCTCGAAGTCCACGTCGGCGAAGGTCAGGCCCACAAGCTCGCTCACGCGAAGGCCGGTGGAGTACAGCGTCTGCAGGATCGCACGGTCGCGCGTCCCAAGCACGTCCTTCTCGTCGGGGGCGCTCAAGAGCTGCTCGACCTGCTCGATCGTGATCGCCTTGGGCAGACGCTTGGTCTGGCGAGGCGTGCGGATCTGCACCATCGGGTTGCTCTTGGCCACCTTCCCACGCAACGCCCACTTGTAGAACGAACGCAGCGTGGCGATCTTGCGCGCCAGCGTCGCGGCCGAGTAATGGTGCGCGTCAAGGTGCTCCAGGAAGCTGCGGATCAGCTCGCTGTCGGCCTCGCAGATCGCGTCGGTCAGCGTCGGGCCGGCGCCGCTCTGGCCGGCAAGCCTGCGGTCGTACGCCGCCTGCTCCGCCGCCGCGTCGGGCTCGGTCTTGAGATGGCCGATCAGGAAATCGATGAACTGCTTCAGGTCGGCCCCATAGCACCGGGCGGTGTACGGGCTGAACTGACGCTCATCGGTCAGGTAGCGGCTGAAAGCGTCGGTGAGCGGCAATGCCGTCATATCTGCACTCCTTCGCAGGGGCCCACTGCGGACTCCCGCGGGCGTCATTACGAGATCCTGTCTCGCACGCCCGACTCTGAGATATCGGCCAGTTCTGAGGGCGGATTTCCTTCGATCCAATGTTTCTGGACGACTTTTTGTTCCATTCCGATTGGTGTTATCCCCCATCAGCCCCGGCATCCGGGCCACCAGTGGCCCGATCTCGGGCCAATCGCACCCATTCACGCTGCAACAGCAGCCCAACGGCCTCGAACGTCACGAACCGCTCGTACTCCGGCATGCTCCGCAGGTACCGCTCCCATTGGAGGGACGAGACACCCTCGGTGCGGCCCTCGGCGTACCGCCGCACACGCATCTTCACGTCGTGGTCCCGCCCGTCGAGCACCAGCATGATCGAACTCGCCGGCCCGCGACCCATCGATCGCTGCGTGCCGAAGTGGTCGTACGTTGTTGGTTGCTCGCGGAGTTGTCGGGGATTGATCTCAAGCTCTTCCACACCCGCGTGCTCCAACGCTCCCGGCCTTGCGTACAGCCCCAGCGCGACGCCCATGATCGGCTCGTAGGGGTCGTACGCCGTGATGCTGCCCACGATCACCCCGTCGGCCCCCACCGCTCGGGCCAGGCGATCCAGGTCCGCCGGCGTCTGCGGGTGGGCCATCTCCAGGGCCGCCATGGCGTCGAGCACCCGATTCAGGGGTAGTGCTCGAAGCCCCCGGGCCTGGGTCACAGTCGCCACCAGCGTGTCGCTGATCGCCAGCTGGTCCACCGCCGACGTCCCGCTCTCGTTCCGCAACGGCACCACCGCCCACACCGGCTCGGCCGGCGTGCTGGCATATGGCGATAACAACTGTTGTGGCGGCCTGAGCGGGTCCTGCTTGGCACAGCCGCACAGGGCCGCGCAGAGCGCCACGACCAAGAGCACGGCCAGACTGAATCCTCGGTCCATGGCTGTATTGTTGCACCAAAAGACAACGCCCGGAGTTACCGGGCGTTGATTCGGAACAAATGAGGGCCTTCGAATCAGTTGCCGCTGTCGGGCACGCCGGTATAGCTCGGGCCCTCGCCGGTCGGGTTGGTGAGGTCCGGGTCGATGCCGGTGGCCGCCAGGATGGCGTTGTTGGCGCTCATCGACCAGATGTTGTCCACGCCGCCGCGGTCGGAGATGTAAAAGATCTCGTTGTTGGGGCCCCACGCCGGCATCAGGTTGACGGCGTTGTCGTCGGTCAGCTCGACCAGGGCGGTGCCGTCCTGGGCCACCATCCAGAGCTGGGCCGAGGTCGGGCGGGTCTCTTCCATCTTGGCCCACTGCGTGGGGTTGGGCACGGTGGCGAAGGTGATCCACTTGCCGTCGCGGCTCCACGCCGGATTGATGCACGCGGCGTAGGGGCTCGAGGCCACCTGGGTCAGGTTGCTGGCGGTCATCCCGCTGAAGTCCAGGCTCCACACCGTGAACGAGCGATCACCACGCTCCTTGCTCTGCTGGAACAGGATGCGCTCACCGTTGCCGTTGGCGCTGTTGCCAGCCACGGGCGACCACTGCGGGAACAGCCCGTAGGTGAGGAACTTGCTCACGCCCGGGTTGCTCACGTCAGTCACCCAGATCTCCCACTTGCCGCTCACCTCGCCCAGGCGGCTGAACGACAGGTACTTGCCGTCGGGCGACCAGCTGGGGTGCAGCTCGTGGCTGCTCTCGGTGGTGATCTGCACTGCCTTCCCACCGGTCGTGGGCATGACGAACAGGTCCCAGTTGCCCGAACGGTTGCTGGCAAACGCGACGCGCTTGCCGTCGGGGCTGAACTTGGGCATCACGTCGTTGCCCTCGCTCTTGGTCAAGCGTGTGATAACGCGGCTGTCGACCGGCTTGATGAAGATGTCGCTGGTCAGGCTGTGCTGCGTGCTGGCGAACGTGATGTAGCCGCCGTCGGGCGACACGTCGGGGTCGAAGTCGGCGCCCTCGACGCTGAAGCTGATCTGCGCCAGGTTATTGCCGCCGATGCGATCGGGGTCGAGTGCCACCAGACCGGCGTTATCGGTGAAGACCTCGCCGTAGAAGCCGTGCACCGCGTCGGTGGGCTGGAACTGCGCGGGGGTCTTGGGGCTCAGGCTCAGCCGCTCGCCGGCCTGGGGCGCCATGCCGGTGCTCTGGAAGCCCTGCGAGCTGTCGGCGGTCAGGCCGATGGCGTACGGATCGATGGGCGTTGCCGTCGAGGGCGAGCGCTGGCTGTCGTAGCCACCGCGAGCCACCGGCTGGCGATAGGTCGTCGGCGTGGTGCCGCTGGGGGTCCCTTGCGTGCCGCTGCGCACCACCGGGCCGTTGCCGCTGGAGGTCGTGCAGGCGGTGCTCAGGCCGGCAGCCGCGATCAGCGCCGCGGCGGCCAGGACGGTCGTGTTCATGCTGCGAGTCATCATTGTTCGAGTCTCCATCCCTGGTTCACAAGCCAACCGGCTTGCGGGCCAACCGCGGCCCGGAGTGACGCCCCGGGCACACGCCACGGGGCAGATTTCGTTCGCGGGTGGCCGGCAGGAACGCTCCGGTCGTACCACCCATGCCGGTTGTTTCGACGGTCCGAAAGCCCGGCTTAAGCCCAACCCGCATAACCCGACCAAAAAAATCACGCCACCCGATCGACCCGCACGGTTATGGGTCGCGCGACACAGCGCGCACAACAAAGCCCCGTGCGGTCACACGGGGCTTTGCACCACGGCTCCGGGAGTCCCGGGTCGTCTATTGCGGGTTATCGCGCCGGGCTGTCGGCCGACCGCCCCACGATCGCGGGGGTCTCACCCCGTCGGACCCACGGCACCTCGTGCCGCTCGTCGGTGTGGGTCAGGTGCTCGAGGTAGTGGCGCAGCTGCGGTTCGGCGAATCTCTCTAAGAATGCGGGCGAAGCCGAGCGGTTGATCGTGATGATGCGATCGACGACCTGCTCCCGGGTCAATCGCGTTGAAGTGACAGGCGAGTGGATCTCCGCCATCTCGCACGACTCGGGCACAGCGGCCAGGTCGCGCATCGATTCGTCTCCGGTTGTTCGCCCCAATCCCGCTCACAACGGGCCGGTTATGGGGCGGTGCTCCTAAGCGGGGGGTGGTTTCGGCCCTTCCAACGCACGCCAATCACATTTTGCAGACCCGAAGACACCCCCAAACGCGGCGTAAACTCCCACATGTTGCTCTTCGGCCCAAGGTCTGGTGGTGGCTGGCTGCTCCGCTCACAAGGTGGTGAGCTTCGCTGGCCCGCATTGACCACCAACATTTTTTCGGACGCTCTATCTCCGCAACCCGACCAAACCACGATCGTCTGGAGCGGCTGGTTCGATGATGAAGCCGACCCCGAATCGGGCGTCTTCCACCACGACCCGCGCACCTGGACGGCCCTGGGCTGGGAAACCCTCGAAGCCCGCCTCGCCGAGATCCTGCCCAAGTTCGAGGCCGCCAACGCCCGGCTGCTGCTTCGGCCCCACGTCCGGCACGTCATCTCCGACGCCCCATCGGTCCGCCGCATCCTGGGCAAGTTCGAGACTCCCGTTTTGGGCATCCTCTTCGAGCCCGCGGCCATGCTGACCGCCGGCATGGCCGACGACGCCCGCGACCACCTCACCCGCCTGCTCGAGGCCCTGGCCCACCACGAGCGCGTGGCCGCCATCCTGCTGACCGGAGCCGAGCGCCCGGCCAGGGGCGACGCCGACCCCGAGCACGACGACATCCTCGTGCCCGCCCCGCTCACCCGAGGCTCGCTCGACTACCACGACCTGCTGGCCGTCCTCAAGGATTTTGGATTGTTCGAGCGCCCGCTGGCGCTCTACGACGAGGACGTGCCCGCCCAACTCGACATGCTCCGCGAGGCTGGCGTCCTACCGTCCCAGCCCGCGAACGCCTGACCCATGGGAGCCCGTATGCCCACGCCGACGCTCGACCATCCCAACTTCAAGGCCATCAAGGATGCCTTCCCCGGCGCCACCTTTAGCGGCACCGAGTTCCGCGGGCAGTCGAGCCTCATCGTGCAGCCCAAGGACCTGCACGCCGTCATGGCCTTCCTCAAGAACGACCGCGGCTACGACTTCCTCTCCGACGTCACCGCCGTCGACTACCTCAACTACCCCGGCGACATGCCCGGCCGCTTCGCCGTCGTGTACAACATGATCAATACGACAACCGAGGACCGCTTCTTCGTCAAGGTCTACGTCGACCCCACGCTGCCCACCGACGGCATCGAGGACGACCCGGGGCTGTACGTCGACACCGTCACCGACATCTGGCCCGGAGCCGAGTGGCCCGAGCGTGAGGTGTTCGACATGTACGGCATCCGCTTCAACAACCACCCCGACCTGCGCCGCATCCTGACATGGGAGGCCTACCCCGCCCACCCGCTTCGCAAGGACTACCCCGTCCGAGGCCGCGGCGAACGCGAAAGCTACCGGATCGTGGATCGCAGCGACGCGTAATTGGCGTTGGCCGTTTCTAACGAAGCTGGCCGACTTCTAGAAAATCACGAGCCAGCTCAGGACAATCGCGAGCGCAACACCGACCACGATGGCCCACACCGGCACGCCCCGCCGCGGGCCGCCGCCCGGGCCGACGCTGGCCTGGCAGTTCCAGCACACCGTTGCGTCGTCATAGAGCTCGGTGCCGCAGCGCCAGCAGTTCTGGGTCACGCCGCCGAAGCGGTCCAGGTCGTCGTCGCTGGGGCCGTCGTCGGGTAGGCCGAATTCGGGCGCATGGTCCAGCACCTCACCCCGCCGGGCCTGGGCCCGCCTGGCGATCGCGGTGTCGGGCATGTCGTCCAGCGGGCGGTTGTCGCGGGCCATCACAAGGCAATGGTACCGCCGCACTTGGGCGCGGCGGGGCGGGCGACAGCCGCAAGGGGCTTCTCCCAATAACCTCCCTGGATTGGGCGTAGCCGGCGGGCCTCTGATCGCCACGATGCCCAAGGGTCGATAGACATGATCCAGCCGCGCATCTCATAGGATGCGCCCGGCCCCAAGGAGGACACCATGGCCCACCACCCACACCTTACCGCCGGCCAGCGGACGGCCCTGAGCGTGCCCCCGCTGCTGCTGCGGCTCGTGCTGGCGATCATCTTCATCTGGGCGGGCTACGCCAAGTGCTTCGGGACTTTCCCGGTCGACGAGACCAACCGGGAAGCCCTCGTCGCCGCCGGCGTGCTGACCGCAGATGGCGCTGTCGTCGACCCAGTGCCGGAAGTGGACATCGAGGAACTGATCCCCGAATCCGAGCCCGAGCCCGAGGCCATTCCCGAGGACGAGCCCGAAGCAGACCCGGCCCCGGTCTCGCCCGTGGAGCCGGGAGGCACGGGCGATGATCCCGAAGCCGATCCCGGCGTGGAAGACCCCGGCGAGGTGCTGATGGTCGCCCAGACCGCACCGGCAGAGCCCGCCGCCACCAAGGTGCGCATGGCCAACAACGTCGCGATGTTGCTGCACGCCGCCGCCCATCCAGAGCCCGTGACCAACGACGAGGGCCTGACCACCACCCCAATGGCCCTGGTGCCCGACGCGATCGGATCGCCCCCGTGGGCCGTCAGGCTGGCCTGGGCCGCCGCGATTACCGAGTTGGTTGCCGGCGTCCTGCTGCTGGTCGGCCTGTTTTCACGCCTGGGCGGTCTGGCCGTGGCGTGGGTGATGGGCGTAGCCATCTGGCTCACCGGCATCGGCCCGGCCATCCAGAGCGGTAACGCGTTCCTGGGCTTCCTGCCCCAGCCCGACCTGATCATGACGCACTACCACGACCTGTTCTTCCAGCTCGCCTTACTGGTGATGGGCCTGGCCATCGCGTTCTCGGGCGGTGGCATGCTGTCGCTCGACCGCTTCATCTTCGGCAAGAGCGTCGCAGACGACGAGGACTAACCCCGACGGCTCCCGAATCTGGGGAACCCAACCCGATTCAGAAGCGAAGGTCTCTAGGAGCTTGGCCGACCCCTATGGTGGGACCCCCAAGCGACTGGAGGCCCTTCTCGTGCCGGCAACCGACACTTCAGCCCTGCGTGACGCCACCATCCTCATCGTCGACGACGACCGCGACGTCCTGCTCGCGATGGAGACGGCCTTCAAGGCCGAAGGTGTCATCACCCACACCGCCGGCGATGGCAACTCGGCGATTACCCTGACCCAGGAGGCCAAGCCCGACCTGGTCATATTGGACATGATGCTGCCGGCCCGCTCGGGCTTCCTGGCCCTCGAAAAGATCAAGGGCAACGACGACAGCCCGCTGGTCATCATGGTGACCGCCAACGACGGCAAGCGGCACCAGGCCTACGCCCAGTCGCTGGGCGTCGACGGATACATGATCAAGCCCGTGCCGCTGGGCCAGCTCATGGAGACGGCCGCGGAGCTGCTGGCCGCACGATCCTAGGGAATCTACCAACCATGCCCAAGCGCCAGATCGTCATCGTGTCTTCGAGTGAGCCCGCCGACGAGGGACTGCCCCCGCTGGGCACCATCGACGAGGTTTCGGCCAAGCTGGCCGACTTCAATACCGCCCCGGACGGCTCGGAGCGGAGCGCCTCGGCCGGCACGATCGTGCTGCACGGCCCCGGGCTGGTGGTCGAGTTGCCCATGGGCATCGACCGAGTGACCCAGGGCCTGGTGACGCTGATCGACGAGGACATGGCGTGGCCGGTGCTCATGCGGCTGGTGAAGAACCTGCCCTGGAAGCTGCTGGACCTGGAAACGGGTCGCAGTTTCGGCTGAGCGGCTTCCTGCTGCGGTATCAATTTTACCTATTTTGACATTTCTTCATGTTCCGCGTTTCCATTACGCCAACCGCTGTGAAGCTGGGCGGGCTGTTCCGTTTGGAATTTAGCACCCTGCCCGATAAGGACAACTGTCAAGGAAAAAGCTTGGATATTTTTGCGAAATCGAGTATTTCTTGCCAAGAGAGCGACACGCAAGGGCTCCTTGCGGGTATAAACAGGGTGCCGAGTTGCAGCAACAACCCGGTGCGTAGAGAGACTCGTTTCGTGCACGTCTATTTAGGAGAGACAAGATGACCAAGATCAGCGCTGTGTTTGGTGTTCTCGCCGTGGCCGGCATCGCCGCCGCCCAGGTGACTTCCGGTTCGTTCACCCCCGAAGCTACCGATGACTACGAGAGCTACGGCGGCGCCCGCGCCCAGATCACCAGCCTCTTTGGCGGCACCGTTCCCGTCATCGATGGCGCGGTGTTCCACGC
>JAUHYE010000086.1 GCA_030426395.1 Phycisphaerae bacterium | reverse complement strand
CCGTCGCCGTTGTTGGTCAGCACCGCCACCTGTCCACCGCCCAGGACCTGGACGGCCAGGTCGTCGTCGCCGTCGCCATCCACGTCACCGGTCGCGATGGCGCGCGACCCCAGGCCCCCGACGCTGTACGTCGACTCGAGCCCGAACGTGCCGTCGCCGTTGTTGAGCAGCACGCCCACGCTGCTGCCGAAGAACTTGCCCACCGCCAGGTCGTTGTCGCCGTCGCCGTCCAGGTCGTCGATCGCGACGAACTGGGCCGAGAGCGCGCTGTAGGGCACCTGGGCCGCGAACGTGCCATCGCCGTTGTTCAGCAGCACGCTGACGTTGTTCGACGCCACGTTCGACACGGCCAGGTCGTTGTCGCCGTCGCCATCGAGGTCGCCGATGGCCGCCCAGAAGGCGCGGGCGCCGGTGGTGTACGCGACGGCATCGGCGAAGGTGCCGTCGCCGTTGTTGATCAGCACGCTGGCGTCGCCGCTGTCGCGGTTGGCGGTGACCAGGTCGTTGTCGCCGTCGCCGTCCAGGTCGCCGATGGCCACCGACAGCGAATAGTCGCCCGCGCCGTAGCCGACGACGGGCGCGAAGATCTCGGCGGGGTCGCAGTCCTGCGCGAGCGCTGGGGTGCCCAGCGCGGCGGCGGACATGGCAACGAGCGCGGCGCGCACGGCGTGCACGGGTCGGTTCGTGGTCCTGGTCATGGCTCTCTCCTGCGGCCCCCGGATGGTGCGCTCTGGGCGCTTGGTCGGGACGCGGGGGGCGGACCGGAGGCCACCGGTGTGTGTTCCACGCCCCCACGCCGGAACACCTTCGCGGTGATGTTATGTCCCGCCCGGCCGCCGCGACGCGCTAGCCACCCCTTTCTGGAGCGTGCCGGCGCGGATTCGGATCGCCTCGCCTCGGAATAGAACCGTGCCGGCGCGAAGGAGCACCGTGCCGGCGCACGAGGAAACCGTGTCGGCGCGGGGCCGGATCGTGCCGGCGCGGAAGGAAATCGTGTCGGCGCGCTCTGCGCCGGCACGATTTTCTTCTGCGCCGACGCCCTTTATCCGGACGTGACCCCGTCTGGGTGGCCGTGGGGGCCGCTTTTCTTGGGTTTCCGGTGCGTGTTCGGGGCGTTCCGGCAGGGCGGTATCCGGGGGAAAGAAATTTCTTTCCTGGATGGACTGAAGTCGCCCCCTCGGACCGCCGAACTTAGGTTCGAGCGGTTCCCGGGCGTGTGCCCGGCGCTCGCGGGCCGGGCCACGAGGGCCGGCGCCATCCGAACTCGTATCAAGGAAGAAACCATCATGAACGAGAAGCAATCGACCGTGCCCAGTGGAGACCGGGCTTCACTCGCGTTCACCGAGCAGCGCAAGGCCGTGTGGGCGGCCGCCGGCGCGGCGATCGGCCTCACGCTGGCCGACACCGACGCGCTGACCCAGAGCAGCGACGACGCCCAGTCGGCGCTGGACGATCGCGTCGCGCAGGCGGCGCTCGCCAAGAGCAGCACGATCAGCTGGAAGGCGGCTGCGAAGGAGAACCGCGACAACGCCCGCGAGTGCGTTCGGAAGATCCGCAACTTCGCGCTGCAGCAGGAGGACCCCGACGCGGTCTACGCGCTCGCCCAGATCCCCGCGCCCAAGACGCCCGGCGACCTGCCCGAGCCGGCCGTGCCGACGGACCTCAATATTACGTTGAACACCCAGGGCCGGGCCGTTCTTACGTTCGAGAGCACCCGCTACGGCGGCACCGTGTGGACCGTCGAGCGCCGAACCGCCAGCACCCAGGGCGCCCTGGGCCCATGGACGCTCGCCGGGACGACCTTAGAACGCTCCTTCACCGACGTGGCCACCCCCAGCGGCGTGGCGGCGGTGCACTACCGCGTGCGGGCCGAGCGGCCCAGCGGCGTGAGCGAGTATTCCTCGCCCATCGTCCTGCCCTTCGGCGCTGGCGGCAACAACCAGGCCGCGCAGAGCGGCGAGCAGGCCGTCGCGGGCGCGATTTCGCCGGTGAAGGCCAGCGGCAAGGACGCCGGCTAGGCCACTCCGTGGCGGGTTCTGGCCACTCCGTGGCGGGGTTTCGGCCGCGTCGCCTTCGAGCCCGATGGCACAATGCCGAACCCCGATCGCCGCGAGCGACGTTGCACGCTCGCGGCAATTGGCAATGGGCAATTGGCAATGGGGAAGAAAGAGGACGCCTGAACCCCCCGCGGAGCAAATACCCCCCAGCGGAGCGGGTTAGCCCACTTCGAATACGCTGCGCAGGCCGAACGCCGAGCAGAACAGCTCGGCCTTGCGCTGCGAGCCCCAGATGTCGGTGCTCACGTCGCTGGGCGACTCGATGGTGAAGACGGCGGTGTTGGGGTGGTCGGCGGGATGGTTGTCGATGGGGCGGGCCTCGATCGTCACCGCGACGCGGTCGACCACCTGCGTGTGCGTGCGATCCAAACCGTCGGCGACGCGCAGGATGCCCGCGAGCCGGCGCACGATCTTGCGGTCGTGGTTGTCGAGCGCCACATACGGCTCGTGGCTGTTCTTCGGAGGGCTGCGCCTGTGGTACCGCGCGACGTTGGCGATGAGCTCCCGCTCGCGTGGGCTGAAGCCATCGAGCTCACCGTTGGCGATGATGTAGTAGCTGTGCTTGTGGTGCTTGGAGTGGTTCACCAGGTAGCCGATGTCGTGCAGCACGCCCGCGGCCTCGAGCACGCCGCGGCCCTCGGCGTCCATCGCCGTCTCGCAGTCCATCGCCAGCGGGTGGGTGGGGTGCTTCTTGGCGAGTTGCTTGGCGGCGTCGGGCAGCTGCTGGGCGAGCTGATCGAAGATCTCGAGCGACAGCAGCGTCACGTGCTCGCTGTGGGCCTCGTGGTAGCGGCACTTGCGCGCGAAGCGGCGGATGGATTCGGATCGGCTGCCCAGGGTGGCCCGCGTCGCGGGAACGCCCGATCTGGCGCCGGCCCCAGAACCCCCCGCGGATCGGTGGCCCTCGAGCATCGACAGCATGAGCCCATCGCGGATGCCGCGGTCGTGCACGACCAGCTCGTCGACCTTCAGCGTCTTCATGAGCGCCTCGACAATCGCCGCGCCGGGCAGGATGATGTCGTAGCGGTCCTTGTTGAGCCCGTCGACGCTTTCGCCCTTCTCCAGCGCGGCCCGCAGCTTGGTGAGCGTCTTGGTCACCTGCTCGCGGGTCAGCGTGTGCCCCTGCACGCTCTCGGCCGGCACGCCGTTCCTGGCCATCTGGATGGACGCAAGAGCGCTATAGGTTCCGCCGGTGCCATACAAGACCTTGGGCCTGAGGGGCATCTTGCCGACGGCCGCCTCGATGGCGCCCTTGAGGTACTGCCGCATCTCGTCGAAGGCCTTGGGCTCGCTCGCGGCCCGACCGCCGAACATGTCCGCCACGCGCACCGCGCCGAGCTTGAGGCCCACCACCTTCTCGACCGCGCCCCCGCGGCTGAAGACGACCTCGGTCGACCCACCGCCGATGTCGGCGACGGCGAAGGGCAGCTTCTTGACGTCGAAGGCCGCCGCCACGCTCTTGTGGGCCAGCCGGCCCTCGTCCTCGTGGCCGATGACCTCGGTGCGCAGGTTGCTCAGCCGCTGCACGCCGCTGACGAACTCCTGCCCGTTGCTGGCCTCCCGGACCGCGCTGGTCGCGATCACCCGCACCTCGGCCACGCCATAGCCCAACGCGATCTGCTTCATCCGTTCCACCGCGTCGATGGCCTCTTCCAGCCGATCGGGCGCGATCATCCCCGTCTCGGCCAGGGCGTGCCCCAGCCGGGGGCTGACCTTCTCCTCATCCAGCACGCGGTAGCCGCCCTCCTCGTCGCGCTCGGCGATGAGCAGGCGGATGGAGTTGGAGCCCACGTCGATGGCCGCCAGGCGCAATGGGCGGTCGGTGGGCGTGCTGGCGTCGGTGGTGGGGGAGGCAGAGGTATCCATCCACTCAAACGGTAGGACTCCCCCACGGGCCCCTCACTCCCACCCCCCTCCGCGTCCTCCGCGATCTCTGCGTTCAAGACTCTCAACGCAGAGGTCCCGGAGGACGCGGAGGATGGCCAAGGGCTTCGCCCCTCTAGAATGCCCGCTCAGGCCAAGCCCCGCGAAGGATCCCGCATGCTCGAACGACTCACCGAAGGCTTCCAGTCCGCCCTCCGCAACCTCAGCGGCCAGGGCGCCATCTCCGAGAAGAACGTCCGCGACGCCATGGCCCAGGTCCGAGAGAGCCTGCTCGAGGCCGACGTCGCCCTCGAGGTCGTCGAGAAGTTCTGCGAGGACGTCGTGCGGGAAGCGCTCGGCACCAAGGTCACCGAGAGCGTCAAGCCCGGCGAGGAGATGATCAAGATCGTCCACGACCGGTTGGTGGTCCTGCTCGGCGGCGAGCCGGGCAAGGCCAGCGACCCCGGCATCCACACCGTGTCGCCCGGGCCGACGGTCATCATGATGTGCGGCCTGCAAGGCAGCGGCAAGACCACCACCTGCGGCAAGATCGCCGCCTGGCTCCGCAAGAAGGACCTGTCTTCCACGCTGGTCGCCGCCGACCTCCAGCGCCCCGCCGCCGTCGAGCAGCTCGAGACGGTGTCGCAGCAAGCCGGGGCGCTGCCCGGCAGCGCCCCGGTGAAATTCCACGGCGAGCTCGACCAGATCGGGGCCTACGGCGAGCGCGTGGGCGTCGCGGTCGACGTCTGCAAGCGTGGCCTGAAAGTTGCGAAGCAGAACGGCAGCGACGTCGCCATCCTCGACACCGCCGGCCGCCTGCACGTCAACGACGAGCTCATGGGCGAGCTCAAGAAGGTCAAGGCCGCCTGCAACCCGCACTACATCTTCCTCGTCGTCGACTCCATGACCGGCCAGGACGCCGTGCGCAGCGCCAAGGCCTTCCACGAGCAGCTCGGCATCGACGGCGTGATCCTCACCAAGTTCGACAGCGACACCCGCGGCGGCGCGGCGCTCAGCGTGCGAGAAGTCACCGGCGCGCCCGTCCGCTTCGTGGGCACGGGCGAGGGGCTCACGGCCCTCGAACCCTTCCACCCCGAGCGCTTCGCCGGCCGCATCCTGGGCATGGGCGACGTGGTGAGCCTGGTCGAGAAGGCCCAGCAGGAAGTCACCGAAGAGGAAGCCGAGAAGCTGCAGAACAAGATGATGCGCGGCGAGCTGGGCATGGACGATTTCCTCAAGCAGCTCAAGACCATCCGCCGCCTGGGCCCCATGAAACAAGTCCTGGGCATGCTCCCCGGCGTCGGCAGTGCGCTCAAGGACGTGAACATCGACGACAAGGAGCTCGACCGGGTCGAGGCCCAGATCCAGTCGATGACGGCGATGGAGCGCAAGAAGCCCAAGCTCATCGACAACAGCCGCAAACGCCGCATCGCCAGGGGCGCGGGCGTCGACCAGGGCACGGTGAACAAGCTGGTGAAGCAGTTCAACACCATCAACCAGCTCACCAAGGGCATGAGCGACATGAGCGCCCGAAGCAAGATGTCCACCATGACCCACATGGCCCAGGGGGCCGGTGGGTCCAGCGATGCCGCGGCCGCCGCCGCCATGATGCCCAGCATCTCGCGCAAGAAGGGCACCGCCGCCAGCAAGCCCAAGGGCTTCAAGCAGCGCAAGAAGCGCAAGTAGGCAGCCCCGCGGCGCGAACCGGCGGGTGCAGCTTTCCAAACATTAACAGAACATCTCCGGGCGGTGCGTTGATCTCACGAGCCGGAGAGTCGAACCCACGAGGCGGTGAGTCGAACTCACGAGGCAGTGAGTTGAACTCACGAGGCGGTGAGTTGAACTCACGAGGCAGTAAGTTGAACTGACGAGGCGGAGAGTTGAACTCACGAGGCGGTGAGTTGAACTGACGAGGCGGTGAGTTGAACTGACGAGGCGGAGAGTTGAACTCACGGGGCGGTGAAATCATGTGTGCGCGGCGTCGATCGCCCCTGGGGCCCCGCCAGGCCGCTTCTCCCGAACAACACCCATTCTCGCCGCGATCCCCGACACCACGCGCACAAAGTGCGCTTGCACGGCCCCGGCCTTTGCGGTATATTGGACGCGCGAGGAGGAACGCATGACCTGCCGGACCACAAGAACCACGATCTGCGTGCTGGCCGCTCTGGCCGCCACCACCCCAACCCTGGCCCAGACCAGCCGCGCCGAAGTCGTCTTCGACATCGACAGCGACACGCTGCTGCCCGGCGAGAGCACCACCGTCACCCTGGCCGCCGGCTGGGATGGCCCGTGGTACTCGATGTGCTGCGTGCGGACCGACCTGGTGGCCTCCGCCGGCAGCACCGGCTGGAGCGATCTGTCCCTCATCGCGCCCATGGCCGGCCCGGGCACCACTCCGGGCACCCTCGGCGCAACGGGCGTCGAGGGCATCATCGCCGGCCAATTGAACTTCCCGCCCGGCACGCCCTGGGAGCCCGATCCGAACCCACTCCCGTTCTGGCGCGCCACCTACACGGCGCCCACCGACGTGACGGTGCCCTTCGACATCGACCTGATGACCAGCACGAACGCCTTCGACGTTTACATCGAGGCTCGCAGTGCGGTAACCCAGAGCCTCATGGACGTTTTGACCGAGGGCCAGGCCACCATCCGCGTCATCCCCGCGCCCGCGAGCACGCTCGTCCTCGCCGGCCTCGCGCTCGCCGCTCGACGCCGCCGCTAACGCGGCGTGTCGTCGAGCTGCTCCATGTTCACCAGCGCGACGATGCCGCACACGCAGCTCGTCACGTTCCCGAACAGGATCGTGAGGATCTGGATGATCGCGATCGTGTGCGCGCTCGACTTGTGCCGCGCGTAGGGGCCCGGGCCGTTGAGCGTATTGAACATCTTGAGCTCGTAGATGCCCAGGATGATCGCAGGCACGGGCACGACCAGGCACACGCACCCGATGCCGAACGTCGCCACGCCGAACACCAGGGCCGAGAACGTCGCGCCCGCGGCGTACACCAGGTTCATGATGCCCGACACCAGCATCGGGACCGCCACGCCCATCGGCTTTGCCATCTCGAATCCCCCCGGCTCGAATCCCCCCGGCCTGTTCGTTTACCGCTTGAGCGGCAGGAAGTCCTTCTCCTCGCCGCGCAGCCACGCGTGGAAGCGCGGCCAGAAGAACTCCCGCAGCAGGATCTTCACGCACGCTGCGACGGGGATCGCCAGCAGCAGGCCGTACACGCCCGCCAGGATGCCGCCCGCCAGCGAGGCGAACAGGATCGTGGGCGTGTCCATGTTGGTCGCCTTGCCCTGGATGGCCGGCGTCAGCAGGTAGTCGTCCACAGCCTGCCCCGCGAAGTACACCGCGACCGGCGCGGCGAGCGTCCACCACCAGGTTCCCTGGAAGGCGAACCACCCGCTGTTGTCGATGGCCAGCGCGGTGATCGTCAGCGGGATGCCCAGGAGCGCCACGTACGGCACGATGCTCAGGATGCCAACCAGCGGCCCGAAGATGAGCGGCGCCGGCACGCCGATGAGCCAGTACGCGATCGTGAAGATGATCGACTGGATGATCGCGATCGTGATGCGCCCGCGCACGAACCCGGCGACCACCTTATCCATCTGCCCGAGCAGATGCACGATGCGATCGCGGTGCTGGTGGGGCAGCACCTCGTAGCCGAAGTCGCGCACCTTCGCGTAGCCCGTTGACAGGAAAAAGAAGAAGAACCCGGTCAGAAAGAGCCCGAACAGCAGCATGCCCACGGACGTCACCGTCGCCAGCCCCGTGGCCAGCGTGATGCGCCCGCCCTGCACCGCCGCGTCGGTCATCCGCGCCGCGTTGCCGCGCACGATGCCCAGGCCCCAGTCGATCAACTGCCCGACCGAGCCGTCCCCCCGATCATCGGCTTCGAGATCATGCGCGAGCCGACGCAGATACTGGTGCACCCCCGGCTTGAGCACGTCCGGCAAACCGCCAAACGCCGCCGAGGCCCGGTTCGCGTCCTCGTCGGTCACACGCTCGCCACGCGGCAACGGCGCGGGCGAGCCGCTGTCGGCCTCGTCATCCAGCACCAGGTCCTCGGCGCCCTCGACCAACTCGCCGACAGGCGGAACCTCGGTGTCTTCCTGGGCCTCTTCACCCGGTGCCACTTCGCCGTCGATCGGCTCCACACGCTCATAGAACTGCAACGAATACTGTGGCGGCTCGACTTCCAGATTCTGCTGCCGCTCGGGGTCGAAGTGGGGGACGACCGAGCCATCGTGCGTGCGCACGTAGCCGGTCACCGTCGTGAAGCGGTCGATGTGGTCCTTGGTGGTCGTGGCGATGTCCACGCCCTGCACAACCGCGAAGCCAACCGCCAGCGATGCCGGCACCGCCACGAACAGCACCACTGCGAACAGGATGCCCGACACCGCCCCCTGACGCGTGAAGTGCTTGCTGCGTTCCAGCCGCTGCACCACCGGTTCTAGTAGATATGCAAGCAACAGCGCCAGCAGCAGCGGCACCGTCACCGTGCGAAGCACATACCCCAGATACAAAACACCGAAGACGGCCGCGATCAGGAGAACATCGCGAATCGGCTGGATCTGCCACAGGTGCCGCGTGTACCACGGCTGCTTCTGGGGCGTCAGGCCCGGCTCCTCGCGCGCAGGTCCAGAGCCCGCCCCCCCAGCCGACTTAGCCAACCCCGCTGACCCCATCCGTCGAATCGGCGCAGCGATCCGTCAGGCCGTCGAAGGCCTCCTCGAACTCGTACACGCCGCGGAAGTCATCAAGCGAGTCGTTCTCGCTCGTGCGAAGCAGCCCCGTGTCGACCATCGCGTACACGATCTTGCCGAAGTCCTCGGTTGTGCTCACGCCCCAGCCGCGGAGCACCGTCCGCGCCAGCAGGCCGTACTTCTCGACCGCCAGCGAGCGCAGCCCGAGGCACAACTCCTGCCCGCTCACGTGCCGGCTCTCGACCTCGGCGATCTCATCAAGCTCATCAGCGTCGATGCCGGCGATGTCCGCCAGCAGCGTCAGGTCCAGGTCGGCATCGTCATCCTGGCTCGGCCGGTGCGTCGGCTCGCCGCGCACCTTCTCCAGGGTGTGCTGCAGGCCCTCTTGCACGAAGCGGAACGCCTCGGGCGCAAAGGGGGCCCGTTCCCGCATGCGTTGCCATTCGCTGGTGTTGCTCATGTCCATTCAAACCCACCAAGTGGCACTGGGTGTTCCCGACCAGCAGATCCTACACGCCGCCGAGCCCGCCATCGGCCACTATCGACCAGAGGCCGCGATTCCCCCCAACTCCACACACCACCCGAACAAGTATTGGGAATTCAGGCGAACTTCTTGCTCAAACTCCCGCTCCCCGCCACCCCAAATCGCAGCGGCGCGCTCACCCAGGGCTCCCCCGCCCGATCGATGCCGATCCGCGGCCCCACCAGCACGCCCTCGGGCTGCGGCCCAACCTCCAGCCACAGGTCAGGCCCGCTCCGCTTCTTCGTCAGCAGGTCAACCCCATTCCACGACTTGTCCAAGCCCATCGCCGCGCACAACCGCGCCGGCCCGGCCCCCAGCTTCGCGTGGGCCAGGCCCTTGGCCGCCTTGGGGTTCACCAGCCTGAGCGCGTCCATCCGCTCGGCCCCCTCCACCGGTTCGATCGCCCGCAGCAGCACCGCCTGCGGATCCTCCTTGGCCGTGCACGCCACGTTCATGCACCAGTGCATGCCATAGGTGAAGTACACGTAGGTCGTTCCCGGCTTGCCATACATCGGCTCGTTCCGCGCCGTCCGCCGCCCCTGGTACGAGTGGCACGCCGCGTCCTCCACGCCCGCGTACGCCTCGGTCTCGACGATCCTTCCCTTGAGCACCATCCCATCGTCCAGCCGACGGCACAGCAGCCAACCCAGCACGCCCCGTGCCGCGCCCTCGGCCGGCTGACTCAAGATGTCCAGCATCGAACCCACCCGCGAATATAGCGACCCCCTCGACCGGTGTTCCGATCGAGGGGGTCGGTTGCTCCAAACTCAGGATCTGAAGAAGCTCAGCCCTGCTTCTCGTTCTCGCCGGCTTCCTCGCTCGCCGGCGGCTCGACGCCCATCTCCTTGAGCAGCTTGTCGATCTTGGCGGTCTTCTCGCCCATGGGCGAGGCCGGGTGCATGCCGTTGTACCGCACCTTGCCCTCGCCGTCGATGATCGCCACGTGCGGGATGCCGCCCACGCCGAAGTCCGGGTTGAACACCTCCTGCTTGGTGAACACCACGGGCCAGGTCACGTTGTGCCCCTCCATCACGGCGGGCATCAGCTCGTACTCCTTCTGCGCGTCGCCCTCGGTGCTCACCGGGCCGTCCTCGCCCGGCACGCCGTAGACGTTGCCCTGCAGGCTCGTCACGCCGACGACCACGACCGGCTTGCCCTCGTAGTGGGCCTGCAACTCGCGGATGTTCGGGAAGCTGCGGATGCACGGCCCGCACCACGTCGCCCAGAAGTCGACCACCACAACCTTGCCCTTCAGGTCGGCGAACGACGTGATCGAAGAGTCGCTCGACCACTCGATGGTCATCTCGGGCATCTCGTGATCGATCAGCATGCCGCGCGCCGCGGCGCCGTCCATGCGGGCCAGCGTGCCCTTCACGTAGTCCTGCGCATCGCCCAGCACGGGCTCGCCGTTGTCGTCGGTGGCCTCGACCGCGCGGCCGAGCATCTTGACGAGCCCCGAGCGGACCTGCTCGGCCTTGTCCTTGTCCACGTCCGGCAGGCGGTCGAAGGACTGCCAGAACATCGCGCCCTCGGTGCCCATCTTGGGCGGCGCGTCCGCCAGCATCACGCCCAGCGCGACGATGCCGTCCTTGTTCTCGGTCATCAGCTCGCTGCTCAGCCCACCCATGGCGCGGCCAACGCCCATCGCCTTGCCCTGCTTCACCGCCTCGTGCAGCTTGGGGTGTTGCAGCACGTCGCTGACGAGTTGCTTCTGCACCTCCGGGTCGGGCTGGCTCGTCCGCGTGCGCACGCCGCGCATCATCAGGTCCAGCGTCGCCAGCGCGACCGCATCGACCGAATCGGCGTCGGTCTGCTTCTTGAGCTCGGCCACACGCTCGGTCGCCGCCGTGCGCACCTCTTCGCTGTTGAGCATGTTGGCGCCGTTGAGCTTGATGAGCCCCTCGGTGCTCACCTGGCTCATGTCGACCGACTCGAGGGCCTTCTCCTGCGCGGCGACCCACAGGTCGTACGTGGGACGCTCGCCGGTCTCCATGAACGCGGCCCACTCGGTCTCGAAGCTCTCGATGGCCGCGTCGACCTTGGGCGTGCCGGATTCGGTCTGGTTCTGCGCCAGCGCCACACCCGCCAGCAGCAGGAGGGCAACGGCGGGCGTGAGCGTGCGGGTGGCGAGGCTTGGCATGGGTAGTCTCCCTTGGGGGTCATGCCGCGCACTCTCACGCGGCTTCTCGATCATGGTACAGCCCGGACGCGCCAAGCGTGACGGGCCGTCGAGAATCGATACTCATCAACCGCCGGCGGTATTCCCGTTTTCCAAGTCGTTCTGGGCGCCTTCGACGTGCCGCTTGATGTCGGCGAGGTCCTTTTCCATCGCCTTGCGCATCGTCCCCTTCATCATCGCGCCCATGATCGGCGACACGACCTTCGCCATCAGCGTCTGCGGCTCGGTCTTGATGTCATAGCTCACCCGGCACCCACCCCCGCGCCCTTCGCCGGGGTTTTCTTCCAGGCACGTCACCCGGCTGTCGAACTTCACCCCGCACGACACCGCGCTCAGCGTGTACGCACGCGGCGGGTCGTACTCGGTGACCTCCATCTCCTCGACGGCCTCCTTGCCCATCATCGTGCGGCTCTCCTTGAACCGCGTGCCCACGCCGATGGGGGTGCCGTCGTTGGCCGCGCTCAGCATCTCCACCGAGTTGATCCCCTCGATCATGCTCGCGGCGTTCGGAAAGTCGCTCACGGCGGCGAACACCGCCTCCTGCGGCGCGTCGATCAGCGTGGACAGGAACATACGCATGGTCTACTCCCCTTCCGGCCAACTCAGGCCTTCTCGTACGCCTCGCGCAGGTACGCGACGACTTCGGTATCGATGTCCTTCACGCTCTCCAGCCGCACCCGGTGGCTCACCATCGCGTTGAAGCTGCCCGACAGTTCCAGCCGATCCGTCGCCGTCTTGGGCGGCTCCTTGAGCTGGATGCCCACGTCGACCCGTGTCTTCGTGCTCGGCTGGATGAGCGCGAATTGCTTGCTCCGCCGCAGGCTCACGTACGTCTTCTTCGGCGACACGTCGACGTCGGCGCCGAACGCCTTCACCTTCTTGATGAGCGCGTCGTAGATCGGACGCAGGTCGGCCTTCGCCCCCGCGTACTGCGTGTCGATGAGATCGCCTCCTTCGCTCGCGCTCACCTTCTGGCCGCTCGCCGCGCCCGCGCTGCCCTTGGCCTCGTGCGCGATCAGGTTCGCGTACCCGTGCCCGAGTTCGTGCTCGGTCTTGAGAAACTTCACCACCTCCGAGTGCTTCGTGAGCCCACTCCCTTTGGCCACCTTCGCCCACTGGGCCAGGCTCTTGCCGGTGTTCTTCTTGAGGTTCTCGGCCATCGCCTTGGCCATCTCTTCGGGCGTCGCCATCGCATACTCCTCGATGAGGATGTCCTGGGTTTGGGGTCTGTGAAGCCGCTGGGATGCCAGTATAGTGGAAGCCCGGCACCCCGCGAGCCGATTTCTGACCCATGCCGCCCGCCCACACCACCACCTGCCCCTGCGGGGCCCGCATCGACATCGACGACATCAACGTCAGAGAAGGCGTGGCCCTCTGCCGCCGCTGCGGCCGGCTCAGCCGCCTGGCCGACCTCGCCGGTGGCCAGAGCAATGGCGGCAGTGGGGGAGATGACGACCGCCCCGGGCTCTCGAAGAAGGACCAGGCCGAGGAACGCAAGGCCATCGCCCTCGCCCAGGGCGACCCGCCCCGGGGTTGCGCCGTGCGCGACTACGGCGACCGCGTCACCCTGCGCGCCTCGGCCCGCTCGCTGGGCGGGGCCGCCGGCCTGGCCTTCTTCGCCATCTTCTGGAACGGCATCGTCGGCGTCTTCCTAGCCATCCTGATTTCGTCGATCATGGCCCACCTGGGCGTCACCATCCCCGCGTGGTTCCCCACGCCCATCGGCAACAGCGGCAGCGGTAGCGGGAGCGGGGGTGGTGGGGGTGGCAACTCGAACATGCCCCTGGGCATGACCATCTTCATGGCCCTCTTCCTCACGCCCTTCGTGCTCATCGGCCTCACCGTCATCGGCGCCCTGCTCGTGACCCTCGCCGGCAGGGTCGAGGTCCGCCTGCGCGGCCCGGGCGGCGAGGTCTTCACCGGCGTCGGCCCCATCGGCTGGAAGCGCCGCTTCGACGCCGACGCGGTCGAGGCCGTCCTGCTCACCGATGCCGACATCGAGGAGGACGGCAAGAAGAAGCGGGCCATCGCCATCGAGACCAACACCAAGACCCTCAAGTTCGCCAGCCTCCTGCCCGACCAGCGCCGCCTCTGGCTCGGCGGGGCCCTCAAGACCATGCTCCTGCCCCTTCCCCGCCGCTAGCCCGGGGCCCCCTTTCCGGAGCCGCACCGGTTTCGAAGGCGGCCGCCTTCGGGCCTCAAACCCCCGCCACGGGCCCAGGAACGCGTGTCTTTGCACCAGGAATCCGTGTCATTGCACTGATGACACGGACTTTTGGAGCAATGACACGCGGATTTGAGCCCAAGACGCCCGCCACCGCCCCGGATCCGCCCGGCCCCATCCCCATGCCGCCCGGCTCCGCGTCGGGGGCGGCTGGGGCCCGCCCTGAATACGCTCCCCAGCGAACCCGACCCGAACCGCCGGAGCCCCGCCTTGCCCGCAACCACCGATTCGAAGCCCCAGGCCGCCCCCACACCCCCGGCCTCCCTCAAGGACGCCAACGCCCAGAGCCTCGCCCGCGAGGCCGCCATCCGCATGGGCGGCGGCGCCAAGGCCATCGAACGCCAGCACAAGAAGGGCCGCCTCACCGCCCGCGAGCGCGTCGCCCGCCTCGTCGACGGCGACGTTCCCAAAGACGCCCAC
>JAUHYE010000085.1 GCA_030426395.1 Phycisphaerae bacterium | reverse complement strand
GCGGAAAGTGGTGTGTGTGCGTCCCATGATTCTTCGTTTAGGTAGTTTCTGCTTGTGCCTTGCGGGCTTTGCAGGTGCCCAGGCCCAGCCCGTCGCCGTCGAGCTGACGCCCCACCGCTACGAGCTCTCGCTCACGCTTGACGAGTTCAGCGTGCTGCATGGCGCGGCGTCGTCCGGTGTCGAGCGCTACAACAGCTGGGCCGAGTTCGACGTGCGCATTGATGCGACGGGCGGGCAGCAGCCGACCTGGACGGTCACCATCGACAACCCCCAGATGCTCGAGGTCTGGCAGCAGTGGATGGCCCAGAGCACGGCCGAACTGGTCGGCATGGTCGACTTCGACCGGCTCGACCGCGGCTCGGTGGGCGCGCTCGCCGTCACGCAATCGGTCAACGCCAAGGTCGAGCAAGCGCTGGCCAGCCCGATCTGGGATCCCTCGACCGTGGCCGGCACGCTCATGGTCGAGAACCGCGGCGACGGCTCGCCGCGCGTGACGCTCATCCCCCTGAGCGGCGCCGAGGCCGACGCGACCGGCCCGGCCAGCGACTTCGAGCCCCAGCCGCTGGTGCTGACCGGTGCCGTAGCCGACGAACTCGCGAGTTCGGACCTCGTCGGGCAAGAAATCCTCGCGGCCGGGCCCATCAAGGCCTACGGCTACATGGAGCTCACCGGCGTCACCCGGCGGCTGAGCGACACCGTCGAGATCTTCGTGATGAGCCAGTGCCCCTACGGCGTGGGCGCGATGACCGCGGCCATCGAACGCGTGCGCGAGCTGGAGCGCCGGGGCGAGCCGGCGCCCGGGCTGGACATCCGCTACATCTTCTACGAGGCGCCCGCCGACGCGTCGACGCAGGGCCCGGGCCAGCCCATCCTGCGCTACACGTCGATGAGGGGCGAGGACGAGGTGCACGAGAACCTGGTGCAGATGGCCATCCGCGACGAGCACGGCGAGCACTACTTCGACTATCTGCTGTTGCGCTCGGGCACGCCCGGGGCCGACTGGACGCAGCTCGCCCGCGCGGCCCGGCTGGACGCATCGGCGATCGAATCGATCAACCAAATGCTGCTCTTCGAGCGCGACGAGATGATCGCGCGCGAGCACGCGTACGTCGCGCAGCAGCGCGGCGTGACCGACGGCAGCCCCACGTGGTCCTACGAGAGCCGGCTGGTCGCCGGCCCGCAGGCGATCCCCGGTTTCGAGAGCTTGAACGTCCAGGCCGGCGGCTGCGCCGGCGGGCACTGATGGGAGCAGAAGGCATGAACCCACTCATCCGCACGTTCGCACTGGCCACGCTCGTCGCGAGCGCGCCCAGCGCCCTCGCCCAGATCTCCATCGAGCGCTCGGTTGTTGCCGGTGGCGGCGGCCGCGCCGCCTCGGCGAGCTTCTCGACGCACACGACCGTGGGCGAGGGCGCGATCTCGATGGCCTTCGGCGGTGGGCTCGAGGTCTCCAGCGGCTTCTGGGCCGCCGGCGGCCTGCTCGCGTGCCGCGCCGACCTCGACGGCGACGGCGTGCTCACCATCTTCGACTTCCTGGCGTTCCAGAACCTCTTCGATGGCGGCGATCTGCGGGCCGACTTTGATGGTGATGGGGCGCTGACCATCTTTGATTTTCTGGCGTTCCAGAACGAGTTTTCGATGGGCTGCCCGTAAGCCGGGCACTAACAAGGAGACATTGAGATGGCTTCATCTGACAGGATCGCACGGCTGGCCATGCTGATTGGCTCGGCCGGAACCATCAGTGCTGTGTTCGCCCAGAGTGGGCCATTGGGCGAGCCCTTCCCAGCGACAATCGACCTTGGCGACCTCCTCCCGGCCGCCGGTGGCGACGGTTCGCTTGGCTTCGGCGTGCTCGGTGCCGCCACGGGCGACCGATTCGGAGCATCCGTGTCGGCCGCGGGGGATATCAACGGCGATGGCATCGACGACTTCATCGTCGGCGACCCGCGTGACGATCCCTTCGGGCGTTCGCGGGCGGGATCGGTGGCCGTCGTGTTCGGCCGCGAGGGAGCCGGCGGCTTCCCGGCGGAACTTACCGCCGACGACCTGGACGGGACCAACGGCTTTCGTATTGCCGGGTGGGACCCGGTCGATTATGCGGGCGTCTCGGTCGCGGGGATCGGCGATTTCGATGGCGATGGCGTCGATGACCTTCTCTTCGGCGTGCCGGGGAGTGGATTGCTCGCCGATTCCGGCGGCGCCATCGTGCTCTTCGGGCGAGATGCCTCGGTGGGAGAGACGTTCCCCGCCTGGCTCGATCTTGATGCGGGCGTCTTCGGCGCCGTTCTTCTGCAACCACTCCTCGGAGAGGGCCTGCGTGTGGGCGAGGTTGTCGCGGCAGCCGGTGACGTGAACGGTGATGGGCTGAGCGATGTCATCCTGGGCGCGACCGGCGATGCCGACGACGGACGCGGCAAAGCGTACGTCGTGTTCGGATACGCGTCGCGGGCGTCGTTGTTCCTCGAGTCTGTCGATGGCTCGAACGGTTTCCGCATCGACGGGAGCGAGACCGACGGCCGGCTGGGCATCGCCGTATCGAGCGCCGGCGACCTCAATGGCGATGGGTTTGACGACGTGATCATCGGCGCGGACGGGGAGCGCAGCAGACGATACTGCCCCGGCTACGGTGGTTGCTACACCGTGACGGGCGGACGCGCCTATGTGCTCTTCGGTGGCGCGACAGGGACCTTCCCGGCAACGCTGGATGCCACCTCGCTCACCGGCGCCAATGGTTTCGCGATCGAGGGCGGAACCCGTGATGGTCGCCTGGGCACTTCGGTGGCGTCTCTGGCCGATCTGAACGGCGACGGATTCGATGACGCGGCGATCGGAGCACCATGGAGCGACCCAACGCGACGGTACGACCCGTATGCATTCTACAACGCGGGCCAGGTGTTCGTGGTGTACGGACGCGATGCAGGCTTTCCGGCAACGCTGGATGTAGACACCCTCGAAGCGAGCGAGGGGTTCGTGCTCAACGGCGACACGGACGATCGTTTCCTTGGCGAGGCAATCGCTGGCGGCCCGGACGTAAACGGCGACGGTCTCCCCGACGTGTCCCTCCGTGGCCAGTCGCGCGCGTTCGTGCTGTTTGGCCGTCGCGATGACTTTCCGGCCGAGGTTCCGGTGGCCTCGCTCAATGGCACCGCCGGCTTCCAGGTCGAGAACGAGGTTATGCCAGGATCGGCGGGCGACCTGAACGGCGACGGGGTAGCGGACCTGGCATTCGGGATTCCGTTCGAGGCCAGCGTGGGGCGCGCCTATGTGCTCTACGGCCGCCAACCCCAGGCGCCATGCCCGGCCGACGTGGACGGCGATGGTGAACTCACGTTCTTCGACTTCCTCGCGTTCCAGAACCTGTTCGACACGAGCGATCCGCGCGCTGACTTTGACGGTGATGGAGCGCTGACGCTGTTCGACTTCCTGGCGTTTCAGAACGAGTTTTCTATGGGCTGCCCGTAAACACGCCGCCAAGGAGAGATCTATGAGACGAAGTACAGTATATTTTCTATCATGTGTCGCAACGGTGCTGGCGCCGCTCATCGCTCACGCCCAAGTCTCCATCACCGTAGAGGGCGAGCAGGGGCCCGCCGGCTCGACCACGCCAGTGGCCTTCGATCCGCCCGAGGTCTCATACTCACAGTGCCTCGAGTGGGATTTCCTGGGCTTTACCGCGACGGCCCAGGTGGGCGATGACTTCGACTTCAGCGTGGGGTACAGCTACGGGGGTACCGTCAGTGGTGGCGCGGCGGCCATCCGCGATGGCGGGCTGCCCACGCCCAGCCTCATCCCCACGCCCTGCGGCGTGACGGTGACCGAGGACTACGGCACCATGACCGGCGGCATCTCGCTCTATACCGTGTCTTTTGGCACGTCGACGCGCTTCATCCGCCGGGCCAAGAGCACGATCGACTGGTCGGACACCATCGTCATCACCGCCTCCGAGCCGGTGACCGTCGAGTTCTCCGCGTTCATCCAGGGCAACATCCTGGGCGCCGAGTCGTTCGGGTCCGCCGGGGAGACGTATGGGCGCGCAATGATGTCGCTCAGCGGCTCGGCGGGCGGCGTGGGCTTCCCCACGCGCGAGATCATGGTCGAAAGCGTCAGCGTCATCCCCGAGCAGGCCAGCATCAACGAGGTGGTCCGCATCTCGATGGACATCCCTGCCGGCGAGACGCGCGTGCCGCTGAACGTCCGCGGGCAGGCCGAGGTCGAGGTCAGCGCCAAGTGCGCCGGGCTCTTCTGCTCGATCACCGGTTCGGCGACCGCCTCGGCGACGTTCGGTCGTGGCGTCGGATTGGCCGGCATCACCGGCCCCGGGGGGACGCCGTTGCCGGACCACGTGACCGTCACCAGCGAGAGCGAGGGGTTCGAATATCCCGACGCCGGCGAGCCGCTCACGGCCACCTTCGGCGACGTCAACGGCGATGGCGAGGTCACCATGGATGACCGCGATGCCATCGAGGCGGCGCTGGGCATGACCTGCCCGGACCCGGGCTTCAACCCCGACGCCGACCTGAACGACGATTGTGTGATCAACCAGGCAGATCTGGACCTGTGGGACGCCATCGGAGACGAGTGCCGGGCGGACCTCGACGGCGATGGCGAGCTCACGATCTTCGATTTCCTCGCCTTCCAGAACGCCTTCGACGCGATGGACCCGGTGGCCGACTTCGACGGCGATGGCGCGTTCACGATCTTCGACTTCCTGGCGTTTCAGAACGCGTTCGATCTGGGCTGCCCGTAGAGGGAGACGGGAGCCCGGGTCGGATGTGGGTCCTCTCCCGCCGTCGCGCCGGTTTCGTAGCCGGCGCGGCGGCTTTGTCGTCCATCCGTGCGATGGTGCTTGGTTATCGCGGAGGCGCCACGATGTCGACACGATCCCTGAGGTGGTCTATATCCTTCTGGCGGCCGTGCAAGGCGTAGAGGTTGGCGAGTAATTGGGCTTGTCGTCGGAGCTGGCGCGACAGGCTCGCATCCGAGCCGGGCTGCGATCCGATCGCCGCGACGAGCGCTTCGATGGTCTGTTCGTGGGCGAACAGCGCACGCTCGTCCTGCCCGAGGCGATGGTAAATCTCGGCCAGAACACTCCATGCCGTCGACAAGTACGCGTGGATCGACGTGCGTCCGGGATCTTCTTCACAGAGCACCCGCAGGGCGTCTCGCGCCATCGCTAGATAGGACTCGGCGCGTTCATCGTCGAGGCTATCGTAGATCCTGCCCATTTTAAGGTACGCGACAGCCAGATTGAACCTGGAGAGGAAGCGGTCTGGGTCGAGGGCCAGCAGCTCGTGGGCGAGATCCAGGCGGGTTCGAGCGTGCTCCGCCCATACCGCACGGTCATCTTCGTCGCCGGTCAGTTTCGTGTGCAACGGTTGACTGAAACGGTCCAGGCTCCAGTTCAGATCGTCCAGCAGGCCGACATGAGTTGGGAAGCGCTCATGGGCCCGTCGGTGCAGGTTAAGGACGAACCGATACTCGCCTTCGGCCAACTCGAACTCGCGAAGGCCGCTCAGGCAGTCGCCTTGCACAACGATGGCGAGTCCCAACTGCCGGATCGCGCGGATATCGGCCGTGGCGGGGTCGATCTCGCGACGCATGATGTCGGCCGCCCCCGCCGCGAGTGTGAGGGCCCGGTCGCGCTGGCCCAGGGCCAGGGCGATCCGGGCCTGCTCGGTCCGCACACGGGCCAGCAGCACACGCAGGTCGCGATCTTTTGGCGTCAACGCCAGCGTTGCCTCGAGTTGGGTTTCGAGCCGATGGGCAAGTTCGGCGCGTTCGGCAAGGGTCCCCGCGTATCGGCCGAGCACGACCACGATGCCGTCGAGCGTCTCGGTCAGCAGCACCTTTTGGGCATCCAGCGCTTCGGCCCGGTCGTGGTCGGCCTTGGCCTGGCCCAGGGAGCGATCGATAGCCACGCCGCCGGCCGTTGCCACCAACACCACACCAACGACCAGCGCGACCGTGCCACCGGGGTTCCGGCGCGCCAAGCGCGTTGCCGCGCCCGCGAGCGATTGGCGACGCGCCAGCACGACCCGACCAGCAAGCATCGACTCAATGTCCTGGGCCATCGCGCCCGCGGACTGGTATCGGTCCCGAGGATCGTCTGCGGTCGCCTGGCGAACGATGGCCCGTGCGTCCTTGGAGCGCATCGAGGATGGGGCGGGAACGCTCTCGAGCAAGAACTCGAGGATCCGGCCCAGCGCGAACAGGTCGCTGCGCACGTCGGCCGCGCCGCCCTTGAGCTGTTCGGGGGCGATGTACCCGATCGTGCCCAGCAGGTTGCCGTGGCCCGTGAGCGTGAACGCCGGTTTTCGCCGTGGGTCGACGAGCCTGGCGATACCCAGGTCCACGATCTTGGGCCTGGGTTCCTCTTCGCCGCCAGCATCACCGCCAGCAACAAGAATATTGCCGGGCTTCAGATCGCGGTGGATGACGCCTCGCTGGTGCGCGTGCTCGACGGCACGGCAGACCTGCGAGATCAACCGGCATCGCAGGTCAAAACCGGCCCGATGCTCGTCGCACCAGCGATCGATGGGCGGGCCGTCGATCCACTCGGTGACGATGAACGGGCGGCCATCATCGGTCGCGCCGGCGTCATGAAACGTGGCGATTCCCGGGTGGTCCAGCGCCCCCAGCGCGACCGCCTCGCGCCGCATGCGTTCAATCGTGGACGGGCGAACCTCGGTGGGCCGCAGCACCTTGATCGCCACGGTTCGCTCGATCGGCTCATGCTGGCGGCCCAGGTACACATCCCCCGAGGCACCATGCCCGATCGGGCGTATGGCCATGAATCGGGCATCGAGCGTCGGGAGGGGGCCCGGTTGCTGATGCGTGGACTCCTCGAGTTCGCGATTGACGTCGACAACCGAGCCGTCGAGCGAACCGGCCACGGGCGATTGCTCGGCGACCAGAAGGCGTTGTGCGGCGTCGCGGAGCTGTGTGTCGCTACCCGCGAGCCGGTCCAGCAGCATCGCGCGTTCGTGGGCTGGCCGCTCTAGCAGGGTGTTGTAGAGCTCGACCAACTCTGGGGTGAGTGGCACGCGATGGCTGGAGGGCTCGCCAATTGCGTCGGTCGTCGTATATTCCGTGGAATCAGGATTCATCGGCTCGCGGTGGATCATCAGTCAGCTCCGCGGCCAGCCACGCCCGGGCCGCCCGCCAGTCGCCACGCACGGTGCGGACGCTCACGTCCAGCACGCGGGCGATGGACGCATCGGGCATCTGGCCGTAGTAGCGCATCTGGGCCACGCGCGCTGCACGCGGATTGGCCCGTTCAAGTTCGCCGAGCAACTCTGCGATGGCCAGCACGTGGTCGTGGGCGCGCACCGCTGGCCCGTGTGGCACATGGTCAGCATCCCGGAAGGATCGGACCTCGCCCCCACCGCGCTTGGCGGCCTTGCGTCGCCGGGCGTGGTCGATTAGGACGTGCCCGATCGCCCGTGTCGCGTAAGCCAGTAGGTGCTCGCGGGTGGGGAACCTCAGGTCGCCTCGCCCCTCGGTTGCGGCCAGACGGATGTAGAATTCGTGTACCAGCGCCGTCGGCTGGAGCGTGTGTCCGGGGCGTTCGCCATCGAGTGCCGCCGCGGCAATCGGGCGCAGATCCTCGATCACGGCGGCAATGGCCTGCCCGACCGAATCGTCACCACGTGCGTGTGAAACGCCCTCGCCGCGGGCGGTCACCGACGGCTGGCCGTTGCCCTGGCCCGTTCCAGCATCCAAGACCCCTCCCCCTGACCCGCAATCGCCGTGGCTCCGGAGCGCCAGATCGACGCTCGAAAGCAGTGGCATTGGTCTCTGTATTCAGTGTACCCCGGGAATTCGTAGAAGTTGCCTCGTTCCAAGAGCGTGCGCGTCATCGAGCCAATCGGATCGATCGGTGTTTATGACCGATAGGCCGTCCCCGAGCCCCGCGTGCAGGTCCTCGCGCTCCAGCCCCAGCACGTCGGCCACCACCGCCTCGGCCGTCGCCCAGCGGCCGGCGCCGCGGCCGCGGACGAGCGTGACCGAGCCGTCCGCCCCCGTGATCTCGGCGGCGTTCCACTCGGCGGGCAGGTCGGAGAGGGGGTCGAGCGGCTCGACGGTCTCCAGCGCGACCGTGAGCGCGCCATCGGCGTCGAGCGTGGCGACCTGGCGTTGGCGCACGCCGGGGGTGGCGGCGCGAACGTCGGCGCTCTGGAGCTCGCCCGTGACGGTGTCGATGCCGCACGCGAGCGCGAGCACGCGGAGCTTGTCGAGGCTGTCGCGGCCGTCGAGGTCGCGCGAGGGGTCGGCCTCGGCCAGGCCGAGGCGTTGGGCTTCGGCGATGGCCGCGTCGAGCGACGCACCCTCGGCCAGGCGAGACAGCACGAAGTTGGCCGTGCCGTTGAGCACGCCGCGGATGCGCGTGGCGTGGAGCTTGGTCGCCGCCTCGAGCACCGGCGCGCCGCCGCCAACGGAGGCCGACGCGAGCAGGCGGCGGTCGGCCGCCTCGGCGAGCGCGAACAGCTCTTCGCCGTGCTCGGCCAGCACGGCCTTGTTGGCCGTGACGACGTGCGCGCCCGACTCGAGCGCCGCGGTAATGGCCTCGCGGGCGGGCTCGACGCCGCCGATGGCCTCGACGACGATGTCGGCGCCGAGCCGCGCGACCTCGACGGGGTCGGTGGAGATCGTGGCCACGCCCAGCCGTCGGAGCAGGCGCTCGTGCTTGCCGATGTCGCGCACGCTGGCGGCGACGACCTCGAAGCGTGCGGGCATCTGGGCCAGCAATTCGAGCACGCCCCCGCCCACGACGCCCACGCCCAGCAGCGCGACGCGCAGCGGCCGGGGTGCTTCGTGGAAGCCGCCGAGTTGCGAATCGTGATCACCGACCGCTGTAACATCGGAAGCGTTCACGCGGCCGACCTCGAACGCCAGCCCGCGCTCGCGGGCGAACCGCACGGCCTTGTGCTGGAGGATCGAGCCGTCCAGCCGCAGGGCGTCGGCGAAGGACGCACGCTCGAAGCGGCGGGGTGGCGGGCCGTCGCTGGCAGCGGCCGCGGGGTCGCGCTCGTACAAACCATCCACGTCCTTGAGCAATCGGCACCGATCGGCCCCGAGCCCATCGGCCAGCACGAGGGCGGAAAGGTCCGAGCCGCCCCTCCCGAGCGTGACCGTACGGCCGTGGTCGTCGATGGCCAGGAAGCCGGGAACCACGACCACGCCCTGGGCGTCGAGCGCGGCGCGCACGCGGTCGGCGTCGAACGTGTCGGGCTGGGCGTCGAGCGCGGGGCCGTGGGCCCGCAGCCCGATCGACGCCGGGTCGAGCAGGGCCGCCGCGACGCCCACGCGGTCGAGGCAGCCGACCAGCTTGGCCGCGCTCTCGCGCTCGCCGCACGAGAGGATGGCCGCCGTGGCGTGCCCATCGGCCCGCACGCCGTCGCGCTGGCACGAGGCGAGCAGCTCGTCGGTGCGGCCCGCGAAGGCCGAGACCACCGCGACCACCTTCCAGCCCTCGCGCCGCCAGCGGTAGACCTCGTGCACGGCGATGCGCAGCCGGTCCTCGTCGGTGAGCACCGAGCCGCCGAACTTCAGGACGATCACACGCCCGCGCATGCGGCCACCCCCTGCGCGTTGGCGGTCTTGCGGATCGCGGTGGCGATCGCCCGCTCCAGGTCGGCGATGATCGCCGAAGCCGGTTCGAGCCCGACGCTCAATCGCAGCAGCTCATCGGCGATGCCGCACGCGCGGCGGTGCTCGGGCGGCACGTCGGCGTGGGTCATGCTCGCCGAGTGGGTCACGAGCGTCTCGACCGAGCCCACGTGTTCGACGAGCGTGCACAGGTCGAGCGACTCGGCGACGACGCGGGCGGCCTCGAGCCCGCCGCGGACCTCAAAGCTCAGCACCGCACCGTGGCAGGGGGTCTTGCTTTCGCCTACGCCCAGGTGCTGGCTCTCGGCCAGTTCCCGGGCGGCGCCGGTGGCCAGGCCGGGGTAGTTGACGACCTCGATGGCGTCGTGCGCGTCGAGCCAGTTGGCGATCTCCAGGGCCGTGGCGCTCTGCCGTTCGAGGCGCAGCGGCAGGGTCTTGAGGCCGTTGATGGTCGCCCAGGCGTTGAAGGGCGACTGGATCGCGCCGGTGCACTTGCGGATGAAGCGGATGCGTTCGAGGAGTTGCTTGTCGCGCGATACGAGCGCCCCGCCCAGGGCGATCGAGTGGCCGTCGATGAACTTGGTCGTCGAGTACACCGAGATATCGGCGCCCAGGTCCAGCGGTTGTTGCAGCACGGCGGTCTGGAACGTGTTGTCGACCGCGAGCAACGCCCCGGCTTCTCGCGCGATGGCGGCGATGGCGCGGATGTCGCTGACTTCGAGCACCGGGTTGCTGGGCGTCTCGACGAAGACCAGCTTCGTATTGCCGCGGACTTCTCGTCGAACGGCTTCAACGTCCGTCGTGTCGACGAAGGTGGCCTCGATGCCCAGGCCGGGAAGGACCTCGCGCAGTAGACGCACCGTTCCGCCGTACACCGAGCGGCCGCAGACGACGTGGTCGCCGGCCTTGAGCACAGACAGGAACAACGCCGTCTCGGCGGCCAGGCCCGTGCCGAAGCACGCGGCCGGCGGGGCGTTCTCGAGCTGGCCCAGGGCGTCCTCGAGCACCGCGACCGTCGGGTTGCTGACGCGCGAGTACTGGTGCGTCGGGTTGCTGCCCACGCCATCACGGCGGTAGGTCGTGCTCTGGGTGATCGAGGGGGTCAGCGGATCGCCATCGCTCCCGCCGCGGCCGATGCTGGGGCAGTAGGCGGACGGGTCGGTGGAAACGGACGTGTCAACGTGTCCCATGCTGTGAATTCCTTTCACAGCATCGAGAGCTTCCAGTGCTGGCGTGGACGCGGCGAGCATCGCCGCTGGTTTGCCGAGTGTCGTCCGTTTCGGACGGCCTCGACCGCATCGCTCCCCACGCCGGGGCTGGCCTCGGCACCGTGGCGTGGTCGTGACGACCCGCTCGGTTGCCGCCCGGGACCTTGTGAGGCATCCCAGGACTCTTGATGCATATCGGGCAGAGCATAGCGGGGCTTTCGAGCCGGTCAAGCCATCCCACCGTGCGAATATGACGCGGCATTCACACCGCCCTCACGGGCGGATCCGCCTGGGTGCACATCTATAGAGAACGCGTGTCGCTTCCTTGGCCGGGTTTGGCGTGACCCGAACGACCACCATGCAAAATGATTCTGGATTCATGGGAACCCCACGGCGGCTTCACACACGTGGACGAAACTACTCGTGTGAAAAGCATGGCCCATTGCCCGGGGCGTACCACCGGGAGGGGGGGCCGAGACTCGGAACCGGTACGCGAAGGAGATTCATCATGTTGGGTTGGGCAATCGCGTTCTTCATCATCGCCATCATCGCCGCCGTGTTCGGTTTTGGCGGCATCGCCGCGGGCGCGGCGTCCATCGCGAAGATCCTGTTCGTGATCTTCCTGATCCTGTTCGTGCTCTCCTTGATCTTCGGCCTCGTCCGTCGGGGCAACACCAGCGTACGCGTTTAACACCAGATGCCGAACCGCTGTTCCACGTCGAACCTTCACGCTTTCTTTCCCGAAGAACGTACCCGAAAAAGGAGTCAACACATGACCACGCGAAAGAACACCCGCCCCCTTCTCAAGGGCTTGACCACCGCCAGCGCCATCACCCTGTTCGGCCTCTCCGCCGCCATCGTGGGCTGCGAGGATGCCGCCGATGACGCGGGCGACGCCATGGAAGACGCGGGCGATGCGGTGGACGACGCCGTCGACGATGCCGGCGACGCCATCGATGACGCAACAGGCGGCTGATCGATCCATGCTTCGAACCGGATCCGATCATCCGCACATGCAATCAACAGGAGAATCGCTATGGAAACTATCACCAACCTCGACAAGGACACCCTCGGCGGCGTCAAGTCGATCATCGAGATTAACCTCGACTCGAGCAAGGGCTTCGAGTCGGCCGCCGAGAACATCGAAAACGCCGACATCGCCGGGTACTTCCGCCAGTGCTCGGCCAGGCGAGCCCAGTTTGCCGAGCAACTCCGCCGCGTCGTTGACGTGAACGGGGTTGACGCGCCCGACTCGGGCAGTGCCAAGGGCGCGGTCCACCGCTGGTGGATCAACATGCGCGGCACCATCCAGAACGGCGACGAGCACGCCATTTTGGCCGAGGCCGAGCGTGGCGAGGACTCGATCAAGGGCGAGTACGAGAAGGTGCTCAAGAAGACCGCCGGCAGCCCGCTGAACGCGATGCTGACCGACCAGTACGCCGCGGTCAAGGAAACCCACGACACCATCCGTGACATGCGAGACGCCCGGGCCTGACGCCCGGCCTTGCGCCTCGACATACCGAGCCCCCCAGTAGGCGGCCGTTCAGGGATTCCATCCTGAGCGGCCGTCTCGCCGCGCTCCGAACGCCAGCCCGAACCGGTCCGTAGAATCCGCGACCCGCTTCCAGCCGAACGGGTCATCGGAGGACTGAGGCCATGCTCGCGCACCGTTCGATAACCGTCGCCGTCTCGATGCTCGTCGGCGTCGTGGGCCTGTCCAATCGCGTGGCCCACGCCCAGGACGGGCTCCAACGAGCCCAGCAAGAGGAAGCCGATACGGGTGGCCTCGATCTCCTCCGCGCCGCCGATTCGAAGCTTCGCGATGCCCACGGGATCGCGTTCACGATCCACCGCGAGGGTTCGGGCGCCCAGGCCACCCGCGAGCCCTACACCAGGGCCCGCGTGGTCATCTCGCGCCGCGACGAAGCGACCCGCGGCGGGCTGCTCGACGCTGAACAGAAGCCGCAGTGGCAGGTCGCGACCTTCGGCATCATCACCAATGCCGACGGCTCCGACGAGCCCATCCCGTTCGCGTTCATGATGGACCAGGACCACGCCCGCTACCTCGACGGGTTCGAGGGCGCGCTGATCGAGGCCGAGCCGAGGTACGCCCAGAACCTCATCGACGACTCGGGCGCGTGGACGGCCATGCAATGGCTCAGCGAGTGGGAGACGCTCGTGGGCGGCCCGATCGTGGACGACACGCCGCGCGAGTCGCCGCGCCTGGATGGCAACGTGATCGTGGGCGAGGACGCGACCCACGCGATCTATGTCGACCTGGCCGAGTTCCCGGGCACATACGCCTTCGGCGCCTGGTGGTACCTGGGCATCGACGACAACCTGCCCCGCCGCTTCGAGCTCGTCTACTACGACGTGCGCGACGAGGACAAGCAGAGCGTGGGCGACGGCATCAGCCGGCTGACGATCTCCGACCTGCACGTGCTGGGCAACCCGACCGAAGTCGCCGCCGCGGTGACCCGCGCTTCCAAGCTCCTCGACGAAACGAACTGGCTCCAGGCCGGCGAAGCGCCGCTCTCGGAAGTCATCGACGCCGCGAACCCCTTCACGCTCCCCGCGCCCGAGGGCTTCAAGACCAAGGCCTACCAGCCGCCCGCCGACCAGCGCCAGCAGCAGGCCCAGGCCGAGCCGGCGCTGAATATTCCTGCGCCCGACTTCACGCTCATGGATCCCGAGGGCAACGAGCACACGCTCAGCGACTATCGCGGCAAGATCGTGATCCTCGACTTCTGGGCCACGTGGTGCGGGCCGTGCCTGATGGTCATGCCCCACCTCCAGGCCATCCACGAGCGCTTCAAGGACCAGGGCGTGGTGGTCATCGGTGTCAACGCGTGGGAGAACGGCGACCCCAAGGCACTCATGGACGCCCGCGGCTGGAACTACCTGCTGCTGCTCAAGGGCGACCAGGTGGCCGCCGACTACCAGGTCAGCGGCATCCCCACGATGGTCGTCGTCGATCCCAACGGCATGATCATCAAGCGCAAGGTCGGCGCGGGCCCGGGCCTGACCGAGGAGCTCGAAGCGACGATCGAGGCCGCCGTCGTCCGGCAATAAGCGACGAATCTTCCATCGCAGGCGAAGGAATGAGCGCGTTTTTACGCGTGGTTCATCGTGCCGTCAGATGCGCCCGGGAACATACTGCTGTATCACCCGTCCGACGAACATACTGGAGGGAACAGCCATGTCCACCAACCGCACGACCACCACCGACGACCCCAAGGCCGACGTCGAGGCGATCCGCGAGGATCTCGCATCACTCAAGACCGACGTCGCCGACCTCATC
>JAUHYE010000084.1 GCA_030426395.1 Phycisphaerae bacterium | reverse complement strand
CAAGCACCCGGGCGTGACCAAAATGGCCGCTGCCATCGGGTGCAGTGTGAAGGGGGTGGACTTCAGCGCCCTCGACCGGCAGCCTGTGTACTCGGTGGTGCTGCTGCTGAGCCCGGGCAACAGCCCCGAGGACCACCTCAAGGCCATGGAAGTCATCTTCAAGAGCCTCGGGAACGAAACGTTCCGGCGATTCCTCCGCCAGGCGAACACGCGCGAGGAGATCATCGAACTGCTGCACGAGGCCGACCACCAGAAGCTGCCGGGCTGACCGCCGCCGCTTCGCACGGAGATTCGGATTGGGCAAGGAGTGCGCCGCGAAGGTGAAGGTCGTGAACCGTCTGGGGCTGCACGCACGCCCCGCGACGGCGGTGGCCGATTGCGCCCAGCAGTTCAAGAGCACCATCAGCCTCAAGCGCGACGATCAGGAGATCGATGGCAAGTCGATCATGCAGATCATGCTGCTTGCGGCCACTGAGGGTGTCGAACTCGAGGTGCTCGCCAGCGGCGACGACGCCGAGGAGGCTTGCAAGGCCCTTTCAGACCTCTTTGCAAGGGGCTTCGATGAAGAGTGACCCAGCAGCACAACCCATGATGCTGCCCGAGCAACTTCGCTGCCCGGTCACGGGAAAACCACTGGAACTCGACGAGAGCGGCCAGTGGGTGCTCGTGGTGGGAGAGAAGCTTCGCTATCCGGTGCGAGGCGGCATTCCGGTGCTGGTCGCCCCGGCGGCCGAAAAGCTGGATTAGGCCGGGACCGCGACCTCTTCGAGCGCCTTCTCGTTGATCCGCTGGATGTCGGCCCCAAGGCCGTTCAAGTACTCGTCCATGCGCTGGTAGCCACGGTCGAGGTGGTACACACGGCGGACGACCGTCCGGCCGCGCGCCGCCAGGCCAGCGAGCACAAGCCCCGCCGAGGCACGGAGATCACTGGCCATGACCGGAGCGCCGACGAGCTTGGGAACGCCGCTGATGACGGCCGTCGGCCCGTGGCGGATGACGTGCGCCCCCATCCGTAGCAACTCTGCAACGTGAAGGAATCGCTCGGGGAAGATCTTCTCGGTGATGATCGAGTTGCCATCGGCCAGCGTGAGCAGGGCGAGGGCCTGGGCTTGCAGGTCGGTCGGGAAGCCCGGGAAGGGCTGGGTCGTGAGCTCGACCGGTCGCAGCGCGCCGATGCGGCGGACGAACGCCGTGGCGCGGATCGAATCTCCCCCGGTGGTGTCGAGCGGGTCGTGCTCGCTCAGCTCAATCTCGACACCGGCGTCGCGCAGCATCTCGAACGGGCCAACCAGGGCGTCCACAGGCCAGTTGGCGATGGTGAGTTCGCCCTTGGTGATGGCGGCGGCCATGGCGTAGGTGCCCGCCTCGATGCGATCGGGCATCACCCGGCGGCTGGCACCACCGAGTTGCTCGACGCCGTCGATGACGATGCGGGGCGTGCCGAGGCCTGAGATCCTGGCGCCCATGCTCTGGAGCAGGCGGCCCAGGTCGACCACCTCCGGCTCGCACGCGGCCGACTCGATGACCGTCCGGCCGCGCGCCAAGGTGGCGGCGCTCATGATGTTGGCCGTGCCAAGCACCGTGGACCCGAACGGCCCGCCTAGGAAGACCGTGGCCCCTCTCAGGCCACCCGAGGGAGCCTTGGCCACCACGTCGCCATTCGAGAGGCTGATGGAGGCTCCCAGAGCGGCCAGGCCCTTCAGGTGCAGGTCGATGGGCCGGGGCCCGATAGCGCAACCGCCGGGCATCGAGATCCTGGCCTCACCTCGGCGGGCGAGCATGGGTCCGAGAACGCACACTCCGGCCCGCATGGTGCGGACGATGTCGTACCGGGCGTGGCTCAGGCTGGTGTCGGTGACGTGGGTTTTGACGGTCCGGCCGCCGCGGGTCTGGCCATCGGTTTCGGAAACGCCCACGCCTAGCTCGCCCAGCAGGCGGAGCATGTTGGCGATGTCCTCGAGGCGGGGCACGTCCGAGAGTTCCACGGGCTCGTCAGTGAGCAGTGCGGCGGCCAGCATGGGCAACGCCGCGTTCTTCGACCCGTGGACCTCGAACCTTCCGGAAATGGGCTTGCCGCCCTCGATCACAAACGCGTCCATGCGTGCGTCTCCGATTCGATCGAACCAATGGAATGAGATGGCCGCAGCCTACGCCATCGGGGCGTCCGAAAACGGATGCGTCCTGTCGGTTACATCGACGCGCGGGGGCGTCGAGCGTTGGAAAGCGTCCCGCGTCGCCCGCGGGGGTTTCCCACCCCGTACAGCCGTCACGCCAGACGACCTGATTTCTTGCCGGGATATGGCCGCGTTGGTGCGCGCAATCGAGGCTGTAGGTGGATTGTGACGCCCCGTGGTGGGGTGTGTATGTGGCCGGGGTACCCGGCATGGAGGCAACGATGCGAAATGGTCAAACTTCTCGCCGGATCGTGCGGGCCGCGGGCGCGGTCGGCGTGGCCGGCATCGTGGCTCTGGCGTGCGGCACGACGGTGGCGAGCGCCCAAGACGGCGCGTCCGGCGATCCCTACGCCGACCTGCCCAGCGAGTTGGTGCTGACGGGCACCGTCCGCGACTTCCGCCCCCACGGCGAGGGCGGCCATCCCGACTTCCAGCGGTACAACACCGGCCTGCGCGTCGGGTTCGTGGGCTTCGAACTGGATGCCGATGGCAAGCCCCAGCTGCGCGATGGCAGCATGGGTTTCGGCATCAGTGGCAGCTTCAAGGATTCCCAGGGTCGCAGCATGTTCCCCTTCGCTTCGGAGGTGAACTATATGGATTCGATGGAGGGAGACACCCAGGGGACGCTGAGCGCCAAGAGCGGCAGTGTGTTCACCAGCGCCGAAAGCTTCGGCCAGTGGTTCCGCACCGTCCCGGGCGTCAACCTGGCCAAGCCTGCCGCCATCACGCTGACGCGTGAGGCCGGCACCGATCGCTATGTGTTCCACGCCCACGACGACGGCAGCCAGGCGGGCGTGCAGGGCTTCTTCCCCATTGACGGCGAGCTGTATGGCAACCCTGCCGGCGACCAATGGGGTCACAATTACCACTTCACCTATGAGCTGGCCACCAAGTTCGTCTACGACGAGGACGCGAACAACGTGTTCACGTTCTTCGGCGACGACGACGTGTGGGTGTTCATCGACGGCAAGATGGTGATCGACATCGGCGGCGTCCACGGCGCGGTCAGCCAGACGGTCGACCTGAGCCGCCTGAACTTCCTGGAGGATGGTGGCGAGTACGAGTTGAAGGTGTTCTTTGCCGAACGGCACTACACCCGCTCGAACTTCCGCATCGAGACCACGCTGAAGCTGCGCTCGGTTGAGCTGCCCAGCAACAGCAACGCGTTCGACTAATCCTGGGCGGCCCCCATATGGGGCCAACCTGATAGCTCGGCTACCACGCCGTGCGCCACGGATCGGCCCTTCGGGGGACCCGCGGTGCACGGCGTTCGTGCTGCGCGGGCGCGGAGAAGTACAGCAATGTGTGCTGAGACCTCGACAGCGGGATGAAGCGGTACCGGTCGAGCGATGCACGCTCCTGGTCCTGCCACGAGCCTGCCACGGTCGCGTATCCCGGCGGAGGCAAGCCGAGCGCCGTGTCGCGACGGGACATCGCCAAACGGTCCTGTTCTACGCCGGGCAGTGGCAAGACCGTGGCCCATGACTCTGTCGTAGTGGTGGGCGCGGCCTGGGCGAACGTGGGTGGTTGGTGCCCGCGATAGGTCGTGGGCGACGAGCAACCCTGGAGGCCCATCGCGAGCAGGAGGGTTGCGACGCCGAGCGTCACGCGTGCGGTTCTTTGAGTCGCCATGCTCGCCTCCGCGAGTCTGTGGCTCCGTCCTGGTCTCGTGCCGGCAGTCCGTTCGCCGGCTCTCTCTTCACCTTCACAAGTCAACGCGCCCGGGAGGACTCGAACCTCCGACCTACGGTTTCGGCACACCCGCGGCTCTCGCCACGGACCGGACCATCTCTTCACCCGCCAGACCACTGCGTCTGGGTAGGGTGCCGGGCGCTTCCTCTGGTGGCGTGAACCACCTTCGGTGCGGGGGTATTGCCGGGGCGGCTCACCCGCTGGTCTCTACACCTTCCGCCGGCACCGGATTGGATCCGGGCCCCGCCGACGGCTCGGCTCGGGATTGCCCGCTGACCTGTCGGCCAGGTGGGGTTTCCCCGAGTTCACCCGGTTCGCCTCGGCCCGTTTCCGGGCCGGGCCCCTCTTTGACGAAGGAAACCGTTGCTCTGTCCTGCTGAGCTACGAGCGCTCGCGTGCAACAGTGTACCCCGGGCCACTTCCACAAGTAGACCACGCAAACCGGCGAGCGACCAGCAAATGGGCGCCAGGAGCAGGCGGATAACCGCAAGCCGGACGCGGGCGCGCATACCTTTGCCCCTTCCCCGCATCGCAGGCCCTCAGAATCGGAATCGAACCCATGGACGCAGGCATCGTCGGGCTGCCCAATGTTGGCAAGTCCACCCTCTTCAACGCCCTGACCAACGCCGGCGCGCTGGCGGCCAACTACCCCTTTGCCACCATCGAGCCCAACGTGGGCATCGTGCCCATCCCCGACCCCAACCTCGAACGCATCCACAAGCACATCAAGACGCAGAAGGTCATCCCCGCGGCCATGCGGCTGGTGGACATCGCGGGCCTGGTGCGCGGGGCCAGCGAGGGCGCTGGCAAAGGTAACGCCTTCCTGAGCAACATCCGCGAGGTGGACGCCATCGCGCAGGTGGTCCGGTGCTTCGAGAAGGCCCCGGGCGGCGAGGACATCCTGCACGTCGACGGCTCGGTCGACCCGATGCGCGACATCGCGACGATCAACAACGAACTATTGCTGGCCGACTTGCAGGCCGTCGAGAACGCGCTGCCCCGGGCCGAGCGCGCCGCCAAGAGCAAGGAACCAGAGGCCATTGCCCGGTACGCGGTGTTGCAGAAGATCAAGCCCGTGCTCGACGAGGGCAAGCCGGCGCGTGTGATCGCCGGCGAGATCATCGACGCCGAGCAGCGCAAGGCGTGGCGGGGGCTCGGGCTCATCACGGCCAAGCCGACCATGTACATCGCCAACGTCGACGAGAGTGACGTGAACGGGCAGGGCGAACTGGCCCAGAAAGTGCGGGCCCATGCCGAGAGCGAGGGCAACGCCTTCGTGCCGGTATGCGCGAAGATCGAGAGCGAGTTGGCCGAACTCGACCCGGCGGACAAGGCCGAGATGCTTGCCGACTATGGCATGGACGAGCCTGCGCTCAACAAGCTGGCGCGTGAGGCATACCGGTTACTCGGCTTGCAGAGCTTCTACACGGCAGGTGAGAAGGAGGTCCGGGCCTGGACAGTTCGGCAGGGCGCTACGGCTCCGCAAGCGGCGGGCGTCATCCACACCGACTTCGAACGGGGGTTCATCCGCGCGAACATCTACGGCGTGGACGTACTCGACCAGTATGGCAGCGAGAAGGCCATCAAGGAAGCCGGGAAGATGCGCGTGGAGGGCAAGGATTACGCGATGCAGGATGGTGACGTGTGCCACTTCCTGTTCAATGTGTAACACCTAGTTCCAGCTCACACCCTTGGGCCAGCGCTCGGGGTGCTGGGCGGCGGCGTTTCGGATGATGCGGGCCATGTCGCTCAGCGCGAGTTCGACAAGACGCACGCGACGTTTGGCTTCGGGCTCGGCCAGCAACTGGTAACGCAGCTCTGGGTCAGTAAAGAGCGAGAAGCACACGAGTTCGAAGGCCGCCGAGTCGGGAATCTGATCATTCTGCAGGCGCTCGACGACCCAGGCTGCCGTGCGGAGTTGCTGGAGCGGCCACGACGTCAAATGATGGGTGAGTTGTTGGCGTGCGGCGTCGAGACCGAACTGTGCGTGGCCGGGAAGGTCGAGCGGCTCGAGGTAGGCCGTGCGATAGAGGCGGTCGTCGCCGGGGCCCATCTCGTCGACTATTTTGGCGCGGCAGATGCCCTGGAGCAGGATGTTGTAGTGGCCGTCGGGCAGCTTCTCGTGCTGGAATACCTGGCCTATGCAGACCGCCGGCCGCAGGGGCAGCGAGTCTCCGCTGTAATCGAAGGCATCGAGGTCGCTCGTGTCGTACGTGGCCATGGCGATCTGGCCAGACGCGTCCAGCGCGTCGCCCACGAGCTGGCGGTAGCGGGGCTCGAAAATGTGAAACGGCGCGACCTGCTGTGGCATGAGAGCCACGACGCCCAGCGGGAAGACCGGCATGGGCTTGCCGAAATTGACCTGGATGGCGACCTCGTCGCTCATGTTAAAGTGTATCCCTGAGACCGTGGGATCTATTCGCGGAGTGGGTCGTCCCGGTACACGCGGGTGTTCAAGGCCCAGTGCTTCTCGGTGAATTTTCCACGGAGGTCGGGGCCGTCGCCGGTGCGGTCTCGCTTGGCGGCTACCAGGGCCATCTCTGTCTTGGCGTCCAGGTCGTCGAGGTTGGACACGAAGATGGCCTCGGGGGTGGAAGGGATCTTCGCGGCACCGAACTCGGGCACGCCGTGGTGCGAGAGGATGATGTGCTCGAGCACCATGATGGCCTCGGGTGGCAGATCAACGCCCGGCTGGTAGGCCTTCTCGCGCAGCAGGATCACGCCGTCGACGATGTGGCCCACGAGCAGGCCTCGATCGGAGTAGTCGAACGCGCGGTCGTACTTGAGCTCGCGCGTCTTGGCCATGTCGTGCAGCAGCAGGCCGAGCAGGATCAGGTCGCGGTTGAGGTCGGGGTAGAGCGGCAGCATGCGGTCGGCCAAGCTGCAGAGCTGGAGGGTGTGCTCCAGCAAGCCGCCCAGATAGGCGTGGTGGAGCACCTTCGCGGCCGGCGCGGTGCGGAAAGCCGACATGAGCGGGGCGTCATCGAAGAACGCCCGGGCAAGACGCTTGGCGGCGGGGTGCTCGAGCGTGTCGAAGAGATCGCGCAACTGGGCGAACATCTCCTCGGGGTTGCGCTTCGAGGCGGGCAGCAGTTCGCGGATCATCTCCTCGTTGGGATCGAACGGGTCGATCGACTGGATGATGATCTGCATCTCGCCCTGGTAGGCTTGGGCGTCGCCTTCCACCCAGACGAAGCCCTCGGCCGGAAGGCGGTTGTACATGGTCTCGTCGATCGACCACATGCGGCCCGGGGCGGTGCCGGATTTATCGGAGAGCAGGCAGCGCAGGTAGAGCTTGTCGGTGCGGGTCTTGCCGAGCTGCGCGTTGATGATGGCGTAGGGGCCGCTGATGTGCTCGCCTTCGCCGACGTCGACAAGAAGGGTGCGGGAAGAGTTGCCGGCCATGGTGGGGCTCGCTTTCGGCTGCTGGGTGGGAGAGAGGGTGAACCTAGGCCGCGAGTCAGGGGATGTGCGGCGGCACGCTGCCGTAGTCGGCCTGGATGACCGATCGGATGCCGCCACGGCCACGCCAGTTGGTCGTCACGCGCAGCCAGTTCGGGCTCATCAGGGCGGCCAGGTCGTCGCGGATGCGGTTGGTGACCGCCTCGTAGAAGATGCCCTCGTTGCGGAAGGACTGGAGGTAGAGCTTCAGGCTCTTGAGCTCGACGCACAGACCACCCGAACTGGCCGGGGCGGGCTCGAAGACCACGCCGAAGTCGGGGTGGCCGGTCTTGGGGCACAGCGAGGTGAACTCCTCGGCCACGTGCTCCACCACGAAGGGGGTGTCCACTGGCGAGGGAAAGGCTTCGAGCAGGCTGGGGTCTGGCATCGCCTGTCATAGACCGCACGGCGGGGCCGATCAAGCCGGCACAGGTGTTACGACCACCCCATGCCCACCCCCAGCAAGCCGGAGACGGGATAGCCCAGTGCGGCCGTGGATTGACCATGACGATCTGAGCAGTCATGAACGAGGTCTTCCGCTCCCACGCCCACTGGCTCAAGGAATCGAACCGCCGCAACGTCGGGCGGATCGAGATCCGCCACCTCAAGACCCGGTTGGGTCGGGTGGTGGATATCGGGCCCGGCGGGATGCGGCTGCGTGGCAAGCCCTGGCCGCCGCTGGAGACCTACGCGCCCTTCGAGGTCGAACTGCACGGCATGACCGAGGTGATCCCGCTGAAGGTCACGGTGGCATGGTCGACGCGGCCCACGATGTTCACGCGGGAATTGGGATTGTCCTTCGTCGAGCTCAACGAGCACTCGAAGCACGCGCTCGCCGGCCTGTTCGCGGCCTGCCAGGACCTGGAACGTTCGCGGGCTGGCTGATCGGCAGGGCTTGTCTTACCCAAACCAGTGCTTCGCCCACAGCCCGATGTTGACCATCGGCCAGGCTTGCGCCCAGTTGGCCTCGGGGTCTTGGGCGATCACGTCCCACGCCTCGCGGTTGAAGAACTCGTCGATGATCGGTTGCCCGTGGAGTTCGTCGAACAAGGGACGCATCCACTTTTGGAACGGCAGCGGGAAGCTGGCCTTGGGGCGGCTGAGGATTTCGGGCGGAACAACATCCTTGAACGCACTCCGCAAGGCGATCTTGGTTCCTTCGTGCGGTGGTAGGGATGGATCGAACTTCTCGTTCATCGCAAGCCCGTCGGCGAACGCGGCGATGACGCGATCGGCCAGCGGTGTGCGGCCTTCGACGCCCGATTGAGACAGCGCACTGTCGACGCGTTGGAGCAGGCCGGTGAGGTTTACGCGACGCATCAGGCGCATGCTGGCACGCACGGCTTCGTCGCGTGGGGACAGGATTGGTCCGGGCCTTGCCGCCTCGATCTGGTACGCGTCTCGATACGCCTGCACGAGCCAGCCGGCGAACTCGGCGATGCGCGCGAGCTTTGGGCTGAGCACCATGGGCATCATCTGCGGTGGCACCCACGCGTTACCGAGCAGGAAGGCGATGGCCGGGTCATCGCCGCCGTTGTCGATGTACTCGGCGGCCTGCATCAGCGGGCCGTGGTAGCCGCCGAAGAGCTCGTCGGCGCCCTCGCCCGTCAGCGCGACCTTGCACCCACCGGCACGGATGGCGCAGCCCAGGGCGTGGATGGCGGTCTCGTTGGGCGTGCTGACGGGCTGACCGGTGCGTTCGATGAGCGCACGGACGCCGTTCAGGAATCGGTCTTGCGTCATCGTGACGGCGCGGTGGGGAAGTTCCCATTGTTCGGCCAGTCGCCCGGCGAACGCAGCGTCGGACTGCGGGTCGTCGCTGCCGTCCCCAGCGCCAAACGTTGGCAATCGCAACCGGTGCTGCCGCGTGGTGGCGGCGATGATCGTGCTGTCGAGCCCGCCACTGAGCAGGACGCACACAGGTACGTCGGAACGCAGGTGCTGGGAAACGGATTCCTCGACACGGGCGCGAAGATTCCCGGATGAGTCACTTTCGATGGGCAGGTCCCACTGCGTCGTTGGCATGTCGGCGTGACGAAGATCGATCTCGTGCACCTCGCCGGGCATCAGCATTGAAACGCCGGCGAACAGCGTGCGACCCTCGGTGCTGAGGCGGATGGTGGTGAGATAGGCGGTGAGGCCAAGAGGATCGACGTTGGGCGAGAGGTGGGGGTGCCCGAAGAGGGCCGTGACCTCGCTGGCGATGACGAGCTCGGGGCCTCCCCCGTCGGTGGGCTGCGCGAACGCGTAGCACAAGGGCTTGATGCCCAGAGGATCGCGAGCGAGCACAAGCTTTTTCTCAACCGTGTCGTAGGCCACGATGGCGAACATGCCACGGCATTTGCGCAGGCCCCGTGGCCCCCAGGCGCTGAGCACCTGGCACATCGTCGCGGTGTCACTGGGTGAATCGGGATCTTGTCCGAGCTTGGCGAGCTCCTGGCGGAGTTGGGGGTCGTTGTAAAGCTCGCCGTTGTAGACGATCACCCATCGGCCGTCGCGCGACAGCATGGGTTGGTGGCCGGCCTCGCCTGGCGCGATGACTTCCAATCGGCGTTGTCCCAGGAAGACCCCCGGCGCCGACCACACCCCGGCGCCGTCGGGTCCCCTGTGCGCGACCGCGTCGCGCATACGGATCGCTTGCCGATCCGAGACGGATAACGCTGCACCCGCGCCGCGGGCTATGGCCACGATGCCACACACGCCGCAGATATCGGCGAGTGGGGGCGTGCATGGTCAGCGATGCGGGTGGTTACACCCAGATCTGGACAATGAGGTGGCAGGCCTTGCCGAGGGTGTCACTCCACTCTCCGGTCTGAGTGGTGACGAGTTTGATCTCGCAATCCTCATGGCTCTCGATCCAAGCGTTGATCTGCTCGTCGAGGTGTGCCAGTGCCTCGCCCTGGAGCTTGCAGTGGAAGCTCTTGACGTGGGTGGCCCCCTGGCCGGTGACCTGGGCGTGGCGTTTCCAACCGGACTCGTTTTCGGAGGTGGCTCCGAGCTTGGCGAGCGTGCGGATCTTGGACGGTTGCTCGCCCTGGCCGAATTGGTTGGACCTCTGGTTCTGATCGAGCATGAGAGATGCCCCCCGGAACACGCCGTCCGCTCGCCGGCGGCTCCCAAACCACGGCCCGGCGACCCCACGTGGCCGGGCGACCCGGCGCCCACCTTGGCCCCGAATCAGCGGTCTACCCCAATTGTAATCGAAAGTTGCCGGGATCTTTCAGTGATTTTCATGCTGTGCGAACAGAAAACGGCCGTCGGACTGGCGGATTCCACGCAGATTGCCTGTTCGATGGGCCAAGTCCAGAGTCAGCTTGATCTCGTTCGAACTGACTTTTTTGAGTCCGCACCACCCCACGGCCACCCTGCTGACACTCCCCCGATTTCCCGAGATTGGGCCCTCGTAGTCGAGATAGGTCCGCCGATGGTCACCGATAGGCTGGGCCTCGAAGGGCTGGTTGTCGAGGCTGATGTCGCGATCCAGGCGGAAGGTCAGCAGTGGGCAGTGGTCGTCCCGAGCCAGCATCCAGTCGAAGTGATACGACCCATCGGGCAGGTCGTGGCGGAGCAGGACGGTGGGGAGGCGTTTGGGGTCGGGCATGCTCGCGAGAATCGTTGGGGCCATGGGGTAGCCGCGGGGCGGTCGGAGCGCCGATAATCGACCCTATGCCGATCAAGCCACTGCAAGCCGTTGCCGTCCTCCTCGCCGTCGGGATCCTGTGCCTGAGCCTGACCGGGTGTGCCAAGCGTCCTCGGTCGGCCGGGGAGATCCGCGAGTCGGCGAACAACGCCTACGCCCGCGGGGACTACGAGAAGGCCTTGGCCGAGTGGGAGGCGTACGCCGAGGTGCATCCGGTGCCGCTGGCCTCGGACCTGGGCCGGGGCAAGACCCTGCTGGCGTTGGAGCGGCCCAACGACGCGATCATCCCGCTCGAGCGTGTTTATCGCGACGACCCCATGAACGAGGAGAAGCTGCAACTGCTGATCCAGGCGCTCTACAGCGCGAACGAGCATGAGCGGCTCATTACCCTGCTCCGCGATCGAACCCGCCAGCCGGGCACGGTGGAGGAGTACCTGCGGCTGGGCCAGTACGCCGAGCAGATCGGCGACCCGGACGAGGCCGAGCGGGCGCTGCTGGCGGCGGCCAGGGTCGATCGCGGGCTGAGCATTGAGCCGCAGCTGAAGCTGGCCGAGTTCTACCACGGGCGGGGCAACACCGAGAAGGCCCTGGAGCGATTCGCGATGGCCCTGTGGTTCGACTACACCAACCTGCAAGTCGGCGACCGAATCCGGGCTCTCGGCGAGACGCCGGGTCGGACGTTCGTGCGGGTGCCCAAGGAGGCTGTCGAAGAGGGCATCCTGGCCCCGGACGCGGCCCCTCCGGAGCCGCCTTCGATGCGCAGGTAAACCCTGATAATTCGCCGCCGGTTTGCCTTGCGGCCGGTGGCTTCTACACTTCATCCGGATACACGGATGAAGCACCCGAACGCCATCCAGACTGTGCTTGATCGCATCGGCGCCCTGAGCGACCCGATCCGGCTGCGCCTGCTCCGACTGCTTGAGACGGAGGAGCTGTCGGTCGGCGAGGTGTCGCGGGTGCTCCAGATCCCGCAGTCCACGGCGAGCCGGCACCTGAAGGTGCTCAGCGAGGGCGGGTGGCTGCTTAAGCGTCAGCTCGGGACGGCGAGCTACTACCGCGTCGTGCTCGATGATCTGTCGGGCGACGAGCGGGCGCTGTGGGTGACGGTGCGCGGGCAGATGGAGGACATCGCGGAGGTCAGCGAGGACGCCCGGCGCATCGAGGCGGTCATCGCGGAGCGCGCGACGGACTCGGTGTCGTTCTTCGGGCGCCTCGCGGGCGGGTGGGACGCGCTGCGGGGCGAGCTGTTCGGGAACCAGTTCACGGCGCAGGCGCTGCTGACGATGCTGCCGCGGACGTGGACGGTGGCGGATGTCGGGTGCGGGACGGGGAACGTGGCGGAGCTGTTGGCGCCGTGCGTGAATGAGGTGATCGCGGTGGATCAGTCGGCGCCGATGCTCGAGGCGGCGGAGCAACGGCTTGGTGGGGCGACGAACGTGCGGTTCGTGCAGGGGGCGGTCGAGGCGTTGCCCCTGGACGATTCGAGCGTGGACGCGGTGGTGTGCGTGCTGGTGCTGCACCACGTGGATGATCCGGTGGGCGCGCTGCGCGAGATGGCGCGGGCGCTGCGCAGCGATCGCGGCGGCGGGGTGGCGCTCATCGTGGACATGATGGCGCACACGCGGACCGAGTACCGGCACACGATGGGGCACAAGCACCTGGGATTCAGCGAGGAGCGTCTCGACGAGATGTTCCGCGAAGCGGGGTTTGGCCCCCCCGATGTGAGGGTGATTCGGGCGGAGAGCCAGGCGAAGGGTCCGGGCTTGTTTGCGGCGGTTGGTCGGATTGACGAGAAGAAGGTGTCGAAGAAGGTGTAGATAGCGGAGCCCCTCTCCCCGGCCCTCTCCCTTGGGGGAGAGGGAGGAAGAAGTGGCAATCAACGAGTAGCGAAGGCGTCGAGGACGGCGCTTGAAACCACGGAGAACGGACATGACTGCGGTGATGACGAAGCCTGACACGATCACGACGGATCGCGGGACGCTGGACTTCAAGGTGCGTGACCTGAGCCTCGCGGAGCAGGGACGGAAAGAACTGCGCCTGGCGGAGCACGAGATGCCCGGGCTGATGGCGCTGCGTGAGCGGTACGGTTCGAGCAAGCCGCTCAAGGGGGCGCGGATCGCGGGGTCGCTGCACATGACGGTGCAGACGGCGGTGCTGATCGAGACGCTGACGGCGCTGGGGGCGGAGGTTCGCTGGGCGAGCTGCAACATCTTCTCGACGCAGGACTCGGCGGCCGCGGCGGTCGTCGTTGGCCCCGACGGGACGGTGGACAACCCGCGGGGCGTGCCCGTGTACGCCTGGAAGGGCGAGACGCTGGACGAGTACTGGTGGTGCACCCGCCAGATCATCAACTGGCCCGACGGCAAGGGCCCGAACCTGATCCTGGACGACGGCGGCGACGCGACGATGCTCGTGCTCAAGGGCGCTGAATACGAGAAGGCGGGGAGCATCCCGCAGTTCAACCCGGACAAGGATCCTGAGGAGATCGGCGCGTTCCTGAAGCAGGTGCGCGAGCAGGAGACCGAGCGTCCCGGGATGTGGGCGGAGATCGCCGCGGCGATCCGGGGCGTTTCTGAGGAGACGACGACGGGCGTGCACCGCCTGTACCAGTTCGCGGAGGAGGGGAAGCTGCCCTTCCCGGCGATCAACGTGAACGACTCGGTGACCAAGAGCAAGTTCGACAACGTGTACGGGTGCCGTCACTCGCTGATCGACGGGCTGAACCGGGCGTCGGACGTGATGCTGAGCGGCAAGGTCGCGGTGGTGTGCGGGTACGGCGACGTGGGCAAGGGGTGTGTGCAGAGCCTGCGTGGGCAGGGCTGCCGCGTGATCGTGACGGAGATCGACCCGATCTGCGCGTTGCAGGCCGCGATGGAGGGGCTGGAGGTCCGGACGCTCGACGAGGTCGTGGACACGGCGGATGTGTTCGTCACGACGACGGGCAACAAGGACATCATCACGCTCGATCACATGAAGCGGATGAAGAACAAGGCGATCGTGGGCAACATTGGGCACTTCGACAACGAGATCCAGATGGAGAAGCTGGCGCGTGACCCGGACGTGGAGCGGATCAACATCAAGCCGCAGTTCGATGAGTTCGAGTTCAAGAGCCAGGGCAAGAGCATTTTGGTGCTCGCGGAGGGGCGTCTGCTGAACCTTGGGTGCGCCACGGGGCATCCGAGCTTCGTGATG
>JAUHYE010000083.1 GCA_030426395.1 Phycisphaerae bacterium | reverse complement strand
GCCTGGTGCGGTGTATGTCTATCGCTGGGCTGACACAGGCTCACCCGAACTCGTCCAAAAACTCGAGCCCGGCCCGGTCGATTACGGCCCAAACTTCGGTTTCTCACTCGCGATCGAGGGCGACACGCTCGTGGTGGGCGCCATCGCCCGCCGCTGGGTGGCCGAGCGGTCCATTGGAGCGGCCTACGTCTATCACTTTGACGGCGAGCAGTGGGTGCTGCAGCAGGAGCTGCTGGCGCCCGAGCCCCAAGACGGTGCTCGCTTCGGCTGGGACGTCTCGCTCGATGGTGATCTGCTGGCCATCGGAGCGCGCGGCGAACTCGGCACCACCGGCGTGGGCGCGGCCCACCTCTTCCGTCGCGAGGCCGACGGCCAGTGGAGTCACACCGCGCGCATCGTCTCGACGGTTGGCGGCATCGACTACGCGGAAGCGATCGACCTCGGCGGCGGCCAGCTCGCCATCGGCTGCAGCGAGTTCTTATACATGGGCGAAGACCAGGGCATGGCCGAGGTGTACGACCTCGGCTGCCTCCTCTGCCCCCCCGACCTCGACGCCGATGGCACGCTCACCATCTTCGACTTCCTGACTTTCCTGAACCTCTTCCAGGACGGCGATGCAACCGCCGACTTCGACGGCGACGGGGAGCTGACGCTTTTCGATTTTCTGGCGTTCCAGGCGGCGTTCGACGCGGGGTGCGTGTAGGCGTCACCGCCACATTCCAGCATCGAATCAGCAGCCCCGCTCCGGCGGGGCTGTTGCATTGGGGGGGGGGAAGATCGCCGTTGGTACCACCGGACCGTCCCGCGACGCCCATGCGCAATTCCTGCGCTCAAGAAAAAATATTCTGGCGCCAACCCAAGCCGCCCCGGGATCTTCTCGATACCGCTTCTATCGTCGCGGCCGCCGCGGCGGGGCGGGGCCGGCGCCGGGGAAACAGAACTCCCCCGGTGGTACGAACCCCCGACCGACGGGGCGGTGCGCGTGAGAGGATCGTTCTCCGTCTTCGCGCCGTCGCAGCGCGCCCACGGAAGGAGGTGCCCCATGAGCACCAGCAGGCAACCGAAGAAGGACGCCCAGTACGTCGCGTGGATCCGGGCCCGGCTCACCCAGTGGCAGGGCGCCCAGGGCGTGCCGCCGGACATCGGCGTCACGATCGAGCAGGTCAACGCCCTGATCCCCCTGGTCGACCAGTGCGAGGCGGTCCACGCCCAGCTCCTGGCCGCCAGGGCCTCGGCCAAGGCCCGCACGAACGAGAACCGCCAGGCCATCAAGGCCTGCCGCAAGGCGTTCAGCAGCCTCATCTCCATCATCGACGGCTTCGCCCGCAACACCGACGACCCGGCGGTCTACACCCGCGCGGGCATCAATCCGCCCAGCCCGCGCAGCCCGCGCGACACGGCCCCCATGGCCGAGGCCGTGGCCACGAAGGTGCGCACCGACGGCTCGATCGCCTTCAGCTTCAAGGTGCGCTCGGGCGGCGGGGCCACCTACGAGATCCAGCGGCAGGACGTGTCGCTGGTGGGCGAGGTGGGCCCGTGGGACTACCTGGCCACGGTGGGCAAGAAGAAGTTCGTCGACCCCTCGGTGCCCTACGGGCTCCGCGCCATCAGCTACCGCGTGCGCACCACGCTGAGCAACGGCGTCACCAGCGAGTGGAGCGAGCCGTCGACCAGCAACTTCGGCAACACCGGCAGCATGGGCGGGCCCATGGCCGCCCGGCAGGACGACAAGCAGGACGCGGCGTAAGCACGCGGCGCCATCATCGTTCCATCAGCATCGCCCGCACGGGGTTCGCCCCGCGCGGGCGTTTCGCCTGCGCGCCCGCTCACCCCGTCGACTGCATCGCCGCCGCGATGGCGTTGATGCTGGCCTGGATGGCGTCCTTGATTTGCTCGACAATGCTCGGCTCGGCTTCGTGCTCGCTCGCGCTCTCGTGCCGATTGAGCAACTCGAGCTGGGCCAGGTTCAGCACGTCGGTCCAGGGGTTGCGCTCGTCGATGGAGCGGCCGACGACGGTGGCGTGGGCCATGAGGTCCTCGCGGCCGGTGAGGGTGGCGATGGCGCGCCGCGTGCGGTCGTGCTCGGCTTCGATGGTCTCGTACATGGCCTGGCCGCCCTCGGCGCTGAGCGCGTAGCGGCGGAAGATCGGCATGCGGGCGCGGGCGAGTTCCTGGGCGGCGTTCTCGAGGATCGTGCCGAGGAACGCCCGTTCATCCGCCGCCCCCTGGAGTTGCGCGATCTGCGCTTCGCTGGCGTGCTCGATGGCCGAGCCCAGGCCGTACCAGCCGGGCGCCAGGGCCCGCATCTGCACCCACGAGAAGACCCAGGGGATGGCGCGGAGCTTGTCGAACACAAGCTTGGAGCCCGTGGCTCGTGACACCGGGCGCGAGGCGATGCGCATGTCGCCGATGTGCCGCACGGGGCTGGCATCGACGAACCATGGCCAGAACGCGTCGGCGTCGATGAGTTTGCGGTATGTCGTGCGCGCGTGGCCGGCGAGTTCGAGCACGAGCGACTCGAAGCCGTCGGCGCCGGCGCTCGACCCCCGTACCCGACCACCCGACACCTCGGCCAGCATCGCCGCGTGGACGATCTGCTCGAGGTGGCGGCGGGCCATCGCGGGCAGGGCGTAGCGGAAGGTGATCACTTCCCCTTGTTCGGTGAAGCGCAGCCGCCCGCTGCGGGCCGCGGGCGGGGCCGCCAAGATCGCGCGTCCGGCACGCCCCCCACCTCGCCCGATCGTGCCGCCGCGCCCGTGGAAGTAACGCAGGCCGACGTTGTGCTTGTCGAAGACCTCCGCGATCCGTCTTTGCGCCGCGTGCAGCGCGGCGTTGGCCATGAGGAAGCCGCCGTCCTTGTTCGAGTCGCTGTAGCCGAGCATGACCTCCTGCTCGGGATCGCCGTCGCTGGTCGCCTCGACGTGGGCGCGGAAGATCGGGTCGGCCAGGGCCTGGTCCATGAGTTGCGGCGCGTTGGCCAGGTCGTCGACGGTCTCGAACAGCGGGACCACCTGGATCTTGAGGCCAACCTCGTGCATCAGCAAGAGCAACGCGAGCATGTCGGACAGGTGGCTGGTCATCGAGATGACCCAGCACCTTACACTGTCCGGTTCACGCTCGACGGCGTCGCGCACGACGCGGAGCGTGGCCATGAGCTCGGCCGTGTCGTCGCTGAGTTCGGCGTTCTCGCGCACCAGCGGGCGGTTGGCCGAGAGCTCCCGCCGCAGCACGGCGAGCTTGTCCTCCTCGTCGAGGGATTCGTAGTCGTCCTCGACGCCCGCGATCCGGAGCAACTCGGCCAGGGCCTTCGCGTGCACGCCCGAGTGCTGGCGGATGTCCAGCGTGGCCAGGTGCAGGCCGAAGGCCCTCGCCCTGGTGATGGCGTCGGCGAGCAGGCCTTCTTCCGCGACGCGGATCAGCCCCGGCATGCCCGTGTTGTGCAGGGCCCGGCGCAGCGTGAGCAGGTCGTCGAGCAGGGCCTTGGAGGTGTAGTCGTCGCCCGCCAGCCGCTCGCGCATCTCGGTGATCTTCACGCGCAGCGGCTCGTGCTTGTACTGGCCCTCACGCTCCACCGGCAGCGCATCGCCGAAGTCGGCCCGCTCGCTCGAGACCGAGAGGGCGTCGTGCAGGCGTTGCAATTCGTGGTTCCACAGGTCACGCGCGGTCTCGCGCATGAGGCCCAGCGTGCGCTGCGTGACCTCGGCCGTCACGTTCGGGTTGCCGTCGCGGTCGCCGCCGATCCACGAGCGGTATCGCAGCATGGCGGGCAGGTCGTTGGCGACGATGTCGCGCTGGTCGTCGCCGAATGTCCGCTTCGCCGCCCACGCCACGTCGCGCACGAGCCTGGGCACGGCCCGCCAGATGGTCGTCTGCACGAAGTACAGCCCGTTGCGCACCTCGGCGGGCACGTCCAATCGCTGGACGCGCACGTCGTCGGTGGTCAGCAGCAGCGAGATCGCACGCTCCAGCCTGCCGTGCACCTCGGCGGTCTCGCGCGCGGTGAGCGTTCCCTGGCTCAATCGTACGATGCTGGCGGCCACGTCGGCCTGCTTGTCGAGCACCGTCTTTCTCCGGGCCTCGGTCGGGTGGGCCGTCAGGGTGGGGCCGATGTCCAGCCGGCCCAGCAGCTTCGCGATCTCGGCCGGGCCGAGCCCGTCTGCGACCAACTGCTCCATCGCCTGGTCGATCGATTCGGGACGGGCCGGGCCATCGCCGGCGTCCATCTCACGCTGGCGGTTGACGCGGATGATGTTGAGTTGCTCGGCCTTGTTGAGCAGATGGAACCGGGCCGCCCCCACTCGGATGAGCCCGGCCAGGTCGGGCAGGTCCATGCCGGCCAGTTGCTGGGCCGCCCAGTCCAGGTCGGCGTCGCTCGCGTCCGACCCACACCGACCCGCGATCGCCTCCCCGGCCTGGAATTGGCGCCCCATCCCCACGCGGTCGCAGGCGTGGGCGAGGGCGGCAAGGAGTGTGGATTGGTCGGACGCGATCGTGGTGGCAGGCATGCGGCATTGTTCGGCCGCCGCGCACGAAAAACGCCCCTTCGGGATCAACCGAGGGGCGTCATCAACACGGGTGTAGGGATTCGAACCCCAAACCTCCTGATCCGTAGTCAGGTGCTCTATCCAATTGAGCTACACTCGCTCCAACTCGGCTGGCTGGGCCCGACGAGTCGAGGGCGATGATAGCACCGATGGCCGCCGTGGGACAACGGGGTGAGGGGCCGCCGCCCGTCGCGTGCTCGGGACGCCGATTTCAGGCCCGGGCGGGCTTGATCGGCGGGCATCGGCGCGTGATAATCCGTTCGCTCTGACCGGCCTCGGACGGCCGTCGGGGCTTCCCGGACCTGTACGACGCGGATCGGCACGCCCGAACCGGGCGGGTCCGAACCAGGCGGGTCCGAACCAGGCGGGTCCGGCCTAGACTTGTCCCGGCTCCACGAAACTGGCCAACGGCTCGGTCGGGACGCACCCGCCAGGGCCCGTCTCCCGGAGAGGAATGGATCGCACATGGCTCACACCGTCTCTGCACGCAAGCGCAACCGACAGAACCTCCGCCACCGCGCCCGCAACCGCTGGCGCCTCCAGGCCATGCGCGGCGCGATCAAGGAGTTCAACGACAAGCTGGCCCACGGCTCTGTCGACGAGGCCAAGGCCGCGTTCCTGGCCGTGCAGAAGGTGCTCGACCGGACCGCCGCCAAGGGCGTGATCCATCCCAACCAGGCCGCCCGCCGCAAGAGCCGCCTCAACGCGAGGCTCAAGGCCCGCGTGCTCTCTGGCAACTGAGCGGGCAACTGAGCCAACCGGCAGACCGATCGTGATCGAGCCCGTCGCATTGCGGCGGGCTTTGTGTTTCACGGCTTCCCCGGTTTACCATCGCCCGATGCCCGCCCAGAGCAATTCCAAAGCCCGAGACCGCGACGACCGCCAGGCGCCGGCCTTGACGCAGTACGCCCGCGCGTCGCGGTCGCCGCTGCACATCCTCGCGTTCCTGCTGCCGCTCATCGTCATCTACGAGCTCGGCCTGGCCGCGAGGCACGAAGAACTGGCCCAGACCGGCGGCGTTCGCGCCTGGGTGCTGCTGGCCCGGGCGATGGAGCTGCTGGGCGTGGCGCCGTCGACGGTGGTCGGCTACTCGCTGCCCGCGGCGGTGGTCGTGGTGGTGCTGCTGCTGTGGCACGTCCTCGAGAAGCGGTCGTGGAAGCTCAAGCCCCTCGTGGTTCCCTTGATGTTCGCCGAGGCGGTGGCGTGGATGGTGCCGCTGCTGCTGTTCGCGGGCGTGGTGACGCGGATCAGCGAGCCGGTTCAAGCGACGCCGGAACCACTCGTCCCCGCGAGCCTGGACACCCTGAGCCACCTGAGCTGGCAGGCCCGGCTGGTCATCGCCATCGGCGCGGGGCTGTACGAGGAGCTGCTCTTCCGCATGGCCCTGCTCGCCCTCTTGCACGCCGTGCTGGCCGACCTGCTCAAGCTCAAGCCCACGCTGGTGGTCTCGATCAGCCTGCCGATCTCGGCCGCCGCGTTCATGCTCTACCACGGGGTGGGCGTTGTCACCTGGCCCGCCCTGCTCTACTTCGCCGGCGGGCTGTACCTGGGGGCGATCTATCTGCTCCGAGGGTTCGGGCTCGCGGTCGGGGCGCACGCGTGTTACAACACGACGGTGCTGGTGTTGCTAGGGCCGGTGTAGGGGCCGCCCTCCCGGCGGGGTTACTGGCAGCCCGCGTCGAAGGCGTTCTGGAACGCCAGGAAATCAAAGATGGTCAGCGCGCCGTCGCCGTCGAAGTCGGCCGCCGGATTGCCGGCCAGGAATGCGGTCTGGAACGCTAGATAGTCCATGAATGTCAGCTCGCCATTGCCATCGAAGTCGGCGCGACAGGCGCACCGGTTGAGCAGCACACCGACGCCATCACTCAATTGGTTCGCCACGGCAACATCTGGGGCACCGTCGCCATCCAGATCGCCGATCGCCACAGCCTCAGGGACACGACCGGCGCCGTAGCTCACCTCGAACGCGAAGGTGCCGTCGCCATTGTTCAGCAGCACGCTGATCGTATCGTCGCTCCCGTTCGCAACAGCCAGATCCCCATCACCGTCACCATCCAGATCACCAATCGCCACCGAGCGCGGACCCAAGCCTGTGGGATAGACAGCGCTTGGAGCGAACAGGCCATCGCCAGCATTCAGAAGCACGCTCACCCTGCGTGAGCCGCGGCACGCAACCGCCAGATCCCCGTCGCCGTCGCCGTCCAGGTCTCCGATCGCCACGGACTGGGGAAGGGTGCCCACGCCGTAATCCATCTTCGGTGCGAAGGTGCCGTCACCGTTGTTGAGCAGCACGCTGATGTCACCGCCCATTTGGTTCGCCACAGCCAGGTCTGGGACACCATCGCCGTCCAAATCACCGATGGCAACCGAAAAGGGCCGATCGCCAACGCCGTATCGCACCGCTGGTGCAAAGGCGCCGCCGCCGTCGTTGAGCAGCAGGCCGATATCGTCGCCGTTGCCGTTCGCCACTGCGAGATCGGCGTCGCCATCGCGGTCCAGGTCGCCGATGGCCACCGAAAAGGGGGAGAGTCCTGCACCGTAGCGGACCTCGAGCGCAAACGTCCCGTCGCCGTTGTTCAGGAGGATGCTCAAGTCGTCGCTGTTGCGGTTCCCCACGGCGAGGTCGACGTCGCCATCGCCGTCAAGATCACCGATCGTGACCGTGCTAGGCCCATCGCCCACGCCGTAGGCGACCTGGAGCGCGAACGTGCCATCGCCGTGGTTGAGCAGCACCCCCACGGTGTCGCCGGCGGTATTCGCCAAAGCCAGATCGGCGTCGCCGTCCCCGTCTAAGTCGCCAATCGCCACAGAGATGGGACCGGCCGGCGCGCCGTAAAGGACCTGAGGATCGAACAACTCGAAAGGGTCGCACGCCTGGGCCAGCGCGACACATGGAGCCATCCCGAGGCTGGCAAGCAACGCGGCAGCGACGAAATGGCGGGTGTGGGGCATGTCGGTCCTCCTGCCCGCCAGCATACCAGAAACCGGCCGCGCATGCAAGGGTGAAGCGCCCGCCGTGGACGAGGCCTCCGGGAAAGGCCAAGCCCCGCCGCCATTTCCATCCGGCACGCCGCGGGCTCGATCCGGCTCGTCCGACCAGGAATCCGGACCGCCCGACCCCGCATCAGGCCCCCCGGATGGCATATCCGAGGCCCCGGAAACAATATCAGGCATGCCGGATATTATATCCGGCGACCCATATACGGACCTTGCGAACGCGTAAGCCCTTGCAAACGCGCCGTTTATCGTCCGTGGCCTTTGTTCGGGGGTCGCGGAGGCCGATCGGGACCTGATCGGGTAAGCCCCCACGCCGGCTGGCGTGGGGTCCGAGCCTCCCTCCCGAGCCCCGCCCGGTTGACCGCGATCGCGATCCGACTTAACGTTGCCTCTGGCGTTTTCGTTTTGCCGACTGGCCCCATCGTCTAGTCTGGTCCAGGACGCCAGGTTCTCATCCTGGAAACCCGGGTTCGAATCCCGGTGGGGTCATTCGCCCGCGGCGGTCTCTGCACCGTCGCGGGTCTTTTCCATTTGGGCCGAGCCGTCTTGTGGGGGGAGGGCCCAGTCCGCCGCCAGGTAGCCCAGGGTCACCGCAACCACCAGCGCGGCCCCGATCAGCTTGTTGGGGGCGGGCACGGGGATGTCGATCCAGCGGCAGGCGGCCCCCAGGGCGAAGGCCAGCGCGATGCCGAGGATGGTCTTGAGCGTGTCGGGCATGGGTTGGAGCTCCACGGTCGGCGAGAGGTCTCTGTTGGGGCAGATTGCCGGGCCAGGGGGGTCGGAATCCGGGTCTGTCCGATCTATGATCGGCCCTTCTCTTGACCGGTCCACCCAAGAAGAACTCGTAGAGAGGGATCCCGTTCCATGCCAGCATCCTCGACGCTGCCCCTGACGCTGGGGGCTATTAGCGACATTCCAGCGCCCTATTACGTCGCCCCGATCGCCGGCGTGGCCGCCCTGGCCACCGCGGTCTACCTCCGCGGCAGCGTCATGAGCAAGCCCGAGGGCGAGGGCGAGACCGTCCGCATCGCCCAGGCCGTCCGCGATGGCGCGATGGCCTACCTCAAGAGCCAGTACAAGGTGGTCGGGCTGGTCTTCATCGCCCTGGTGGCGGTGCTGGGCCTGATGGTCTGGGGCAAGCTCGAGCCGGTCTGGGCCATGGTGGGCGTGCCGATCGCTGGCTTCCTGAGCGGACTTTGTGGCTGGTTCGGCATGCGGATGGCAACCAACGCCAGCGCCCGAACCGCCACGGCGTGTAAGACGAGCCTCAACGACGGCCTGACGGTCGCCTTCCGCTCGGGCGCCGTGATGGGCCTGACGTGCGTGGGCGTGGCCATCCTGGACCTGAGCTTCTGGTACTTCTTCTTCATCGGCTTCGGCGACAAGCTTGGCAACTTCAGCCTGGCCGCCGAGGGCGATAGGGAAGGTTTGCTGGCCGCGATGGTCACGGTGCTCATCTCGTTCAAGATGGGCGCGAGTCTGCAAGCCCTGTTCGCCCGCGTGGGCGGCGGCATCTTCACCAAGGCGGCCGACGTGGGCGCCGACCTGGTCGGCAAGGTCGAGGCCGGCATCCCCGAGGACGACGCCCGCAACCCGGCGACCATCGCCGACAACGTGGGCGACAACGTCGGCGACGTGGCGGGCATGGGCGCCGACCTGTACGAGAGTTATTACTCGAGCATCATCGCGGCCATCGCGCTCGGTGTTTCCGCGGCCTTCAGCGTGACGGTGCTGCGCGGCCTGGAGGGCGGCTTCGACCTGGCCATGAAGGTCGGCACGCTGCCCATCGTGCTGGCCGGCGTGGGCATCATCGCCTCGATCATCGGCGTGTTCGCCGTCCGCACGAAGGAAGACGCGGGCTTCAAGGCCCTGCTCAAGAGCCTGCACACCGGCGTGTGGCTGGCCAGCGGCCTGCTGCTCATCGCCGCGTTCGGCGTGCCCTTCCTGCTGCTGGGCGACGCCGACACGGCCCGGGCCCTGGGCGTGAAGTGGTACCAGTTCGGCGGGTCGATCGCCGCGGGCCTCATCAGCGGCCTGGTGATCGCATGGTGGACCGAGTATTGCACCAGCTACGAGCACCCGCCCACCAAGCGCATCGCCAGCCAGGCCATCACCGGGCCGGCGACGGTCATCATCACGGGTATTGCCGAGGGCATGAAGAGCACGTGGCTGAGCATCTTCGCGGTCGTGGTCGCCATCCTGGTCGCCTTCGGCGTCGCGGGCGGCAACGAGAACCTGCTGATGGGCCTGTACGGCGTGGGCATCGCGGCCGTGGGCATGCTCGCCACGCTGGGCATCACGCTGGCGACCGACGCGTACGGCCCCATCGCCGACAACGCGGGCGGCAACGCCGAAATGTCGGGCCAGCCCCCCGAGGTCCGTGAGCGCACCGACCTCTTGGACTCCATCGGCAACACGACCGCCGCGACGGGCAAGGGCTTCGCCATCGGCTCGGCCGCGCTCACCGCGCTGGCCCTGCTGGCCGCGTACGTGCAGGTCGTGCAGTACCACACCAACAAGCAGACGACCAAGTTCGCCGGCGAGCAGGCCGCGCTGGTGAGCACGGCGGGCCCGGGCACCTACGCGGTGTACGAGGGGCACCGGCGCTTCGGCATCTTCACGCAAGACGCCGAGAACGAGACGACCTACACCGGCGGCGCGCTCGTGCTGGACACCTTCCAGTTCGACGAGATCGCCGCCGACGGCCACTTCGTCGGCGACGTCATGGACACCATCCGCAAGGGCCAGTCCTTCGAGGTCCGCGGCGTGGAGGGCGAAGACCTGCGTCTGACGCGCAACCTGACGCTCGTCGGCGAGATCCCCCACGGCGACCACACCGACGAGCTCGAGCTGCGCGTGGTGAACACCGGCCAGGTGTCCATCGCCGACGTGCTGCTGTTCTACAACGTCTCGCTCACCAGCCCCACGCTGCTGGGCGGCCTGTTCATGGGTGTGATGCTGACCTTCCTCTTCTGCGCGCTGACCATGGACGCGGTGGGCCGGGCGGCCAACATCATGATGCAGGAGTGCCGCCGCCAGTTCGGCGAGATGCGGACCCTGTTCCGCAAGGGCGGCATGAGCGAGGAGGACATCGCCAACCCGCAGAGCTGGCCCAATCAGGTCGGCTCGGGGGCCGAGACCTATCCCGACTACGCCAAGTGCGTGACCATCGCCACCAACGGCGCCCTCAAGGAGATGGTGCTGCCCAGCATCCTCGCCGTCGTCGTGCCGGTGGCCGTTGGCATGCTGCTGGGCGTTTCGGGCGTCATGGGCCTGCTGGCCGGCGGGCTGATCACCGGCTTCGCCGTGGCGGTCTTCATGGCCAACGCCGGCGGCGCGTGGGACAACGCCAAGAAGCTGCTGGAGAGCTACGGCCGCATCAGCGCCAACGACGCGATTAACGACTCGGCCAAGCGTGAGAAGATCCCCGCCGAGATCCGCGACGACATCCTGACCCGCGCCAAGGAGATGGTCGCCAGCGGCCACGGCGACAACTACGTCTACGGCAAGGGCAGCGACGACCACAAGGCCACCGTCGTGGGCGACACCGTGGGCGACCCCTTCAAGGACACCAGCGGCCCCTCGCTGAACATCCTCATTAAGTTGCTGAGCAGCGTGGCGGTGGTGTTCGCCGGCCTGGTGGTGAAGTTCGCCCCGGCCATCGGGGCGGCCCTCGGCCTGAGCTGATTGCTCGATACATCTCGCTTCATGACCGGCCCGCACGCCCGTGCGGGCCGGTTTTGTGCGCGCTCTGCATGAATGCTGGTCGCGGCTGCATCGGCACGGCGGGTCGGCGCGAATCGGTGCGCGGATCAACACCAGCGCCACCGGTAGGAAGAGGGGCGACGCCGCCCCACGGCTGTCGCGTGGCCACTTCGAGAAGGAGATGCACATGCTTCCCAGCCCACGAGCGTTCGCACGAACCACCACCTGCGTGTCCAGCGTCGCCGCCATCGCCGCCGCGGCGGGCCTGGCCGCCATGATCACGCCAGCGACCCATGCGAGCAGCCACAGCGACGCGCCGCTCATCAAGCAGGACCCACAGGCCAACCTCACCGACGTCTACGCCTTCGTGGGCACCAAGTACGACGACCCGAGCGTCGAGGTGCTCAACGTCATCGCCAACGTGCGGCCGTTCTCCGAGCCCGGCGACGGCCCCCACTACGAGCGCTTCGCCGACGATGCGCGGTACAGCCTGCACATCGCCGACCCGATGACCGGCGAGACGCTCATCCGCTACGACTTCACGTTCTCGGCGGTCGATGGCGGCCTGAAGAACCCCAATACCATCCTGAGCTACGGCCTGGGCACCGAGCCCGGCGCGATCATGACCATCGACGACGCCCGGCAGAACTACGCCCAAACCTTCAGCGTCGAGCGCGTGGAGGGCGCCGAATCCAGCACGATCGTCGATGGCGCGGCCACCGGCCTGCCCAACCCGGGCAACCGCGTGACGCCGCTCTACAACGACGCCGACGGCTTCGCCATCTCGGGCGCGCCGTCGCTGGACGACCTTGACAGCTACACCCGCCAGGCCATCACCGACGGCAGCGACGGCACGGTGTTCTTCGCCGGCCCGCGCGACGACAGCTTCTTCGCCGACGTGCCGGGCGTGTTCGACCTGCTCAACCCGCGCATCCTCGACCGTGACGGCGACCTGAGCGACGGGCTGGGCCAGGACGGCAACGGCGTGGACGGCTTCAAGGGTTTTAACGTGCTCACGTTCGCGGTGCAGATCCCCCTGAGCGACCTGCCGCAGCTGCCCTATGCCGACGCGTTCTTCGGCGACCAGATGGGCGTGGGCGTGTACGCCTCGGTCGCGCGGCGCCAGTTCACCGAGCGCGTGGCGGGCGACGACGTCCGCTCGACCGGCCCGTGGGTGCAGGTCAACCGCCTGGGCAACCCGCTGTTCAACGAGGTCCTCGTCGCGCTGGCCGACAAGGACCGCTACAACGCGACCAACCCCAGCGACGACGCCCAGTTTGCGACCTACGCCGAGAACCCCGAGGTCGCGGCCCTCATCAACATCGTCTACGGCACCGACTTCGCAACCGAGGGCCGCGCCGACCTGGTGGCCGTGTTTATTCCCGACGTGCTGCGCGTCGCGACGACCACCGGCCCGGTGCGCCTGGAAGGCGAGGACGGTTTCAGCCGCCTGGGCTTCATCGGCGGCGACGTGACCGCCGACATGGGCGGCGTTTCCAGCGGCTGGCCCAACGGCCGGCGCCTGGGCGACGACGTGGTCGACATCGCCCTGACGGCCGTCGCCAGCGGCCCCGATTACGGCGAGATCACGCTGGTGGGCGACAACATCACCGGCAATGACCTCATGTACAACGCCGTGTTCCCCTACGCCGCCACGCCGCACGCGGGCAGCGCCAACAGCAAGGACAAGGTGAAAACCGATTTCGAGATCGCCGACATCGACGGCGACGGCGTGATCACCATCTTCGACGTGCTGGAGTTCTTCAACATCTGGGAGCGCGCCGGCGCGTTCATGTGAGTTCGTCTCTCGTACCCACGCCCCGGGGCGCCAACGCGCCTCGTGGCGTTTCCATCGATATGAAGGAGGACACCATGCGCACGCTCCGGACCATCGCGGCCCTGGCCGCCATCCTCGCCAGCACGCTGCTCGCCAGCGCCCACGAGTTCTGGGTCCGCCCCGGCCAGTTCGTCGCCACCGAGGGGGAACTGGGCCGGTTCTACCTCTTCCACGGCCACCGGTTCGAGGGCGAGTTCGTGCCGCGCAACGAGCCCTACGTCGAACGCTTCGAGTTGCTCACCGCCCACGGCGCCCAATCCATCATGGGCCGCCACGGTCAGCCGACCAGCGTCGCCCGCTTCGCCACGCCGGGCACCAGCGTCGTCGTCTACGAGAGCCGTGAGGTCGTGAGCGAGCTCGGCCCCGAACGCTTCGCCGCGTATCTCGAAGAGAAGGGCCTGGGCGACATCGCCCGCCAGCGCGAGCAACTCGGCGAGGCCGACCAGCCCGGCGTCGAGGTGTACGTCCGCTGCGCCAAAGCACTCGTGAGCGTCTCGGCCAAGGGCGAGACCGCGCCCGCTGGCTTGACCGATCGGGTCGCCGGGCTGCCGCTGGAGATCGTGCTCCAGCCCCTGGACACCGCCGCCGCCGGCCGGACCGCGACGATCCGGGTGCTCTACAACGGCGAGCCGCTCGCCGACGCACGCCTGGTCGCCGTCTCTCAGGCCCGGGTGCAGGCGAGCGCCCAGCAACAGACGATCATCCACACCGATGCCGACGGCGAGGCGAGCTTCGAGCTCGATCGGGCCGGCCCCTGGATGGTCACCGGCCTGCACATGGTCCGCACCGACGACCGCGACGACGCCGATTGGAAGAGCTATTGGGCGTCGCTGACGTTCGCCGTCGGCGAGGGCGAGGCCGAGCCGGCCAACACCCCCACCAACACCCCCACCAGCACCCCCACGAGCACCCCCACCAACTCTCCCACCAACTGAGCGGGCGGCCGGCACGCGTCCGAGAATCTCGATCGCCCGCCGCACCCGCGGCGGGGCTTTCCCCATCGCCTTGGCGAGCCCGCGGCCGCGCAGGAGAGTTCTGCGTGAGCGCAGCGGAAGTTTGTGGATCGACAGGAGAACGCTGCGCTCTCACAAACTTTCGCTGCGCCGGCGCAGCGGACTCCTGCGGCGGCGCAGCGAACCGCTGCGCTGGCGCAGC
>JAUHYE010000082.1 GCA_030426395.1 Phycisphaerae bacterium | reverse complement strand
GATCTGCTGCCCCCGCTTCTGGTTCTCGAGGTAGAGCATCTGCATCATCACGCGGGCGGCCGAGGAGAAGTTGATCTCCCCGATCAAAAACACCACCCGGTTCTCGAGCAGTAGCTCGTCGATGGTCATCTCACGGGTGCGCTGGTAGGAAACGGCCGATGCGGGCATGGGCGGTCCTTCTTCCTCTCTGAAGCCGACGCTAGGGCCGACCCGAATCCTGGTAAAGACCGACCAAAAACGGGCCAACGCCCCTGGGCCGGTCGTGGGTATTCCTCGCAAGCCTCTCATCGGCTCGCCAGCGGCGTGACTGCAACCGGCAGGCCACCCGGCGGCGACCGCCCGGGCCTGCCGGGGGCATTGCCCCGTCCGCCCGCGCGACGCGCACGGGCCCATATCGGCAGGAAGTGCCTGCCCCCTGTTCCCAATAATCCGCCGTTCTGGCAGGCGTGCTCACCGGCCCCAGTTCTGGGTGTCGAGGCGGCCCCACCCCGCTGCGAGCCGCCAATGGCCTTGGGCCCATCGCTTCCGTACACTCCCGCCCACTGCGGTCCCGGCGGGGAGTGCGGGGATTCTGGAGCCAGCGGGCACGCGCCCGCGGAGGGTTTGTTCATTGCCGACCGCCGTGATCAGCGACATGCACGGGAACGCCACCGCACTCAAGGCGGTGCTCGCCGATATCGAGGCCAAGGGCGTCGACCGCATCGTCTGCCTGGGCGACATCGTGGGCTACGGCCCCGAGCCCCTGGCCTGCGTCGACCTCGTCCGAGAACGCTGCGCCTGGTCGCTCATGGGCAACCACGACTTCGCCGTCCTCTATGAGCCCACCAACTTCAACCCCACCGCCGCGGCGGCCGCCTATTGGACCCGCGAGCAGTTCGACGCCGAACCCGACGAGGCCAAACGCACCGAGCGATACAACTTCCTGGGCCGCTTGCGCGTCCGCGTCGCCGATGCCGACTCGCCATTGAAAGTCCCGCTACTGGCCGTCCACGGCTCGCCCCGCCGGCCGATCAACGAGTACATCTTCGACAAGGACGTACGCGACGCCCCCGAGAAGCTCGAGGCCATCTTCGAGCGCTTCGAGGGCGCCTGCGTCGTCGGCCACACCCACGTGCCGGGCGTTTTCACCGACGAGCCCGACTTCTACCCCCCAGACGAGTTCGGCGACACCGGCTTCAAGCTGCGCGAGGGTGAGAAGGTCGTGATCAACGTCGGCTCGGTCGGCCAGCCGCGCGACGGCGATCCGCGAGCCTGCTACGCCTTGCTCCACGAAGACCGCGTCGAATTCCACCGCGTCGAGTACGACATCCAGGACACCGCCAATAAGATCAAGGCCATCGCCGCTCTGGACGACTGGCTGGGCGATCGCCTCTTCGGCGGACAGTAAGAGACCCATGGCAGAATCCACCAAGAGCCTCGCACGCATCTTCGTTCCGTTGGCCATCCTGGCCGCCGTCGGCCTGCTCATCGCCTGGCCCATCATTAGCGGCAAGACGCCCGGTTCCCAAGCCACATCGCAGCAGCAACCCGCCGAGCAGCCCGGCACACAACCGAGCACGACGGAAACCGAGCCAACCGCCGAGCCCGAGCAACCGACCGTCGAAGGCGAACAGCCTCCCATCGCGACCGAAACGCCGCAAGACTCTTCGGATACCGGCACGCAAGCTCCAGCAGTAACGCCCGCATACCGCGTCCTGCCCGCCCCGGTCGAGACCTACGCGCGCATCGGCGGCGTCGATCCGGAAACCCACGCACTCGAGATCACCTTCTCCGTCCTTGGCGCGGGCATTGAGCGCATCGAGCTCGCCGGCTACAAGCGCCGCCTCGGCTCTGCCGACCCCGTTCCGGTCCAGGAGATCCACTCACAGCAACTTGCCAGCGGCGTCACCAAGCGCATCGTGCCCTTCGCGGCCACGGCGGTCGAGATCGACAGCGTCAGCGTCCCGGTCTACATCGCCTACGACGAGCAGGGCGTCGGCCAGCCCGCATGGTCGCAGATCGAGCCCGGTCGCTTCCAGGCCACCATTGCCGATGCCGATGGCACGCCCGTTGTCCGCCTCGAACGCCACTACCAGGCCGACGGCACCTCGCACGACTTCACCTTCACCCAGACCGCCGAGAACCTGACCGACCAGCCGATGGACGTCCGCTGGATCACCTTCGGCCCGTCACAGCTCTACAAGGAAAGCCAGGGCTACGGCGGCGACGTCCGCCGCGTCCGCTTCGGCTACGTCGAGCCGGGCTCGCCCCACTACGTCGTGGGCGGCGACTACCTCAAGTCCATCGCGAGCGTCTCGGGTCCGCGCGACAAGCAGACCCTGCTCTACCCCGAGACGATGGAGTTGTGGCCCACGCCGCGAGCCCAAAAAGACAACCTCCACCTCGCCTGGGCGGGCGTCACCAATCGCTACTTCGGCGTCGCCGTCCATGGCGTCGCTGCCGGCCAGCCCACGCCGGGCGCCGCCCCACTGCTCACGCCAATCGAGCGAGTCTCGCGCGTGCTGCTCGATCCGGGCGTGAAGACCAACGACCCCAACTACGTGCTGGGCCTGGAGTTCACGAGCCCCCAGTACGAGGTCTCCCCGGGCCAGAGCTCGACCCACGCCATGGGCATCTACAGCGGCCCGCTCGCAAGAGACCTCATCGCGGCGAACCCCTCTGCCCACGCCGTCATGCTTCGCGACCTGGTGCAGTACACCATGGGCGGCCCATGCGCGGTGTGCACGTTCCCGTGGCTGGCGCACATCCTCATCTGGCTCTTGAACCACATCCACGACTGGCTCACGCACGACTGGGCGCTGGCCATCATCGTGCTGGTGCTCATCGTCCGCACCGTGCTGCACCCGGTAACCAAGTGGAGCCAGATCCGCGTCCAGCGTTTCAGCCATCAGATGCAGCAGATGGCGCCCAAGCAGAAGAAAATCCAGGAAAAGTACAAGGGCGATCCCAAGCGCATGCAGGCCGAGATGGCCAAGCTCTGGCGCGAAGAAGGCATCAACCCCGCTGGCATGTTGGGCTGCCTGCCCATGTTCCTCCAGACGCCCGTCTGGATCGCGCTCTGGGCCTCGCTCTACTTCGCGATCCAATTGCGCCACGAGCCGGCGTTCTTCGGGGTCTTCCAGCAGATCGGCGGCTGGCCCTTCCTGGCCGACCTCTCCCAGCCCGACGCGGCCATCACGCTGCCCGCAGCCATGCAATTCAAGCTGCCGCTCATGGGCCTGGTCACGTCGATCAACCTGTTGCCCTTGCTGCTCGGCATCGTGTTCTTCATCCAGCAAAAGTACATGATGCCGCCGCCAAGCGCCACCATGACGCCCGAGCAGCAGTCCCAGCAGAAGATGATGAAGGTCATGATGGTCGTCATGTTCCCGATCTTCATGTACAACGCCCCCAGCGGCCTGGCGCTCTACTTCATCGCCAACTCCACGCTGGGCATCGTCGAGATGCGATACATCCGCGCCCACATCGACAAGAACGACCTGCTCACGCCCAAGCAGCGCGACCCGGGCAAGAAGACCTTCATGCAGCGCCTCATCGAACGGGCCCAGGAACGCCAGGAGATGATGCAGGCCGCCCGCGGCCAGGGCCCCGTCAAGGGACCGACCAGCGGAGCCTTGGGCGCACGCCGAAAGAAGACCGAGAACCGCCGCAAGGGCCGCCGCTAAGCACGAGCGATGGATACCAGTTCGACCATCGTCGCGCCGGCCACGCCCATGGCTCCCGGCGTACGCGCCGTGGTGCGCCTTTCGGGTGTACACGCGTTCGACGCCATCGACACGCTCGCAACCACGCCCATCGACCGCACCCGCGGCGTCGGTCCGATCCGTCTGCGTCTGCCAATCGGCGAATTACCCACACTCGCCGTCCGCCTGCCCGGCCCGTCCTCCTACACCGGCGAGGACACCGTCGAGTTGCTGCCTCCCGGCTCGCCCACGCTCGTTGCCGCCCTGGTGCGCTCATTCCTTGCGGTTCCAAACGTCCGTCACGCCGAGGCCGGTGAGTTCAGCGCCCGCGCGTATCTCAACGGCCGCCTGACGCTCGAACAGGCCGAGGGCGTCGCCGCCACCATTGCCGCCGTCACCGACCAGCAACTCGACGCCTCCCACCGCCTGCTCACCGGACAGTCCGGCCAACGCTACACCGTGATGGTTGACGACCTCGCCTCGACCCTCGCCTTGGTCGAGGCCGCCGCCGATTTTGCCGAAGAGGAGCACGTTGTGCCCATCAATGCGGGTGACCTGCGTGCGCGATTGGTCACCATGATCGATGCACTCGACGGCGAGTTGCAAGGCCGTCGAGGTAGAGAAAGTTCTGCCGCGCGTCCGTTGGTCGCCCTCGCCGGCGCGCCCAACGCGGGCAAGACCAGCCTTTTCAACGCCCTGCTCGGCCGCACACGTGCGGTCATCTCCGAGACCGAGCACGCCACCCGCGACGCGATCGTCGAGCTTCTCTCGCTCGACCACCCCACCATCGGCCGCATCGACTGCGACCTGGCCGACGTGCCCGGCGCGCCAGACAAGGCCGAGCGCCCGCTCGATGCCGAAGAGCAAGCAAGCGTGCGCGCGGTGATCGAGTCCACGTTCGAACGCGCGGACGTTGTACTCCTCTGCGATCCAAGCGGCAACTTCGATTGGCCAGCAACGGGTGCCAACACACTCCGACTGCACACCAAGGCCGACACCCTCGATACCGAAGCGACAAACGCCATAGCCATCAGCGTGCGCACCGGACTGAATCTCGATTCGCTCCGTCTCGCCCTGGCCGAAGCGATCGACAGCGCCCGCCAGGATGCCAGCGCCGGACTGCTCCCCCGCCACCACGCGCTCGCCTCGCATGCCCACGAATCCCTGACTCGCGCTGCCGCAGCCGTCGCCGGCGATCCACCGCAGGGCCCACCACTCGAAGGCGAACTCGTCGCCGCCGAGATGCGGCTGGCCCTGGACGCCCTGGGCGAATTGGGCGGCAAGGTCTCTCCCGACGAGGTTCTCGGTCGCATCTTCGCCAGCTTCTGCGTCGGGAAGTGACACCGCTACACTCCCTTCCGAGATGACCACGCAGCCGACCACACCCACGCCCACCACCTCGGACCCAACCGCCGACCAGCTCCCCCCCTACCGCGTGCTGCTGCACAACGACGACGAGCACGACATGCTCTACGTCGTCGAGAGCCTGGTGGACGTAACGCCCATTGCCTACAAGCCCGCCGCCCGCATCACGCTCGAGGCCCACATGCGTGGGGCCGCCCTGGTCATGACCACCCACAAGGAACGGGCCGAGTTTTATCGTGATCGCCTGCGATCCAAGGGCCTGGTGTCGACCATCGAGCCGGTCGAGAGCTCGTCCGAATAAAAATCCGAGTTTGCGACCTGCAACGGTCGGGCCATGTCTGCCGCCGCGCGCGCGGCGATGGACCTGTTCCACGCCCAACATCCCTCGCCCGCCGGCGTTCCACGCCCGATGCCAGAGCCGACGCGGCCTGCGAAACCCGCCGCGCCGGAGGGTTGCGGCATGTCCAAGCCGATGGGCCAGATTCTGATCGATCGCGGCATCCTGAGCGAGACCCAGCGCGACCAGGTGCTCCGCGCCCAACGCGGCACCAACCGCCCCTTCGGCGAGCTGGCCGAGAAGATGTTCGAAGTCTCCCAGAAGGAGATCGAGGCGGTCTGGGCCGAGCAATATGGCGCCATCGCCGAATGGATCGACCCAGCCGACGTCGAGATCCCAAGCCACGTGCTCTGTGTGCTCTCGGGTCGGCAGGCCGCCCAGTTCGCGATGATCCCGATCCGCTACGCCGGCCGATCGCTGGTGCTGTGCACGACGCGCGAGCAACTCCCCCGCGCCCTTCGCTTCGCGTCGGCCACGTTCGGCGCCGAGTGCACGCTCGCGCTGTGCGAGACCGAGCAACTGAGCGCGGGCCTGCGCAAGCATTACGACGTCGATGCCGCCGCGTGGGAAGCCCTCATGCGCCAGCTCGGTTCGAGCGAGGCCGCCTGAATCCTCAGTCCTTGGCAATCGTCATGATCGGCGGGTCGAGCGGAAGGATCTTCACAAGGTCCATGTACGCCCCGTGATGGGCCTGTACCTCGGCCAGCGAGTCGCCGCCAGTCTTGTCGAGGAACGCCCGGGCGATCTCAAAGGCGACCACGTTCTCCATCACCACGCTGGCCGCCGATACCGCGCACACGTCGCTGCGCTCGTAGTCGCTCTGCTGGGCTTCCTTGGTGTTCAGGTCGACCGAAGGCAACCCACGCAGCAATGTCGAGATGGGCTTCATCGCGCCGGTCACGACCACCGGCTGCCCGTTGGTCATGCCGCCTTCGACGCCGCCGGCATTGTTCGTATCGCGAATAAAGCCCAGCGACGGCCCGTCCGCCCGCGAACGGTCGTAGCGGATGGGATCGTGTACTTGCGAGCCCGGCAACTCGCTCACGCGCCGGCCCATGCCCATCTCGACGCTCTTGAAAGCCTGGATACCCATAACGGCGTACGCGATCCGTGCGTCGAGCTTCAGCCGCCAGTCGACGCAACTGCCCAGACCGGGCGGCACGCCGAAGACGTGCGCCTCGCACAGCCCGCCGGCGGTGTCCTTGTCGACCTTGGCCTGGCGGATGACCTCGATCTGCTTCTTGGTTGCCTCGGCGTCGGGACAGTACGTCTCGCTCGCATCACGGGCCCTGAGCAGTTCCTGGTGCTTCTCGGGTGTCACCGAGATGTCGGTGACTGCCGTTCCAACGCTGCGCACGAAGCCGAAGACCTCGATGCCGAAGAGTTTGAGCAGACCCCGCGCCAGGGCCCCCGCGGCCACGCGCGCAGCCGTCTCGCGCGCGCTCGCCCGCTCGAGCGTGCCACGGCAGTCGGTCGTCAGCCACTTGAGAGAGCCCGCCAGATCCGCATGCCCCGGCCTCGGCCGATACACCGGCGGCGTGCGCTCCACGTCGTCCATGCGCGAGTCCTTGTTGGCCACGCGCATGGCGATGGGCGAGCCGAGCGTCATGCCCAGCCGAACGCCACTGAGGAACTCCACCGTGTCGGTTTCGATGCGTTGCCGCCCACCACGGCCGTAGCCGCCCTGGCGCCTGGCGAGTTCGGTGTTGATCGCGTCCGCGTCGATCGGCACCCCCGCGGGCATGCCCGTGACGATCGTGAGCATCCCGGGTCCGTGGCTCTCGCCGGCTGTCTGGTAGTCGAGGGTCGGCATCGGCGAATCGTATCCGCACCTACTCCTGCGGCGGCGTGCCGAGCACCGAAAGGATGTTGCTGCGGTCGTCGGTCCAGGCCCGGAAGCCTTCGCGCGCCACGGGAGGTCGCCAGAGTGGCCGCTGCTTGAGGGGCGCGAGGTCTTCGGGCGACCGGGACAGCATCACCCATGTGCTGGCAAACCGCCCGGTTTCTGCGCTGTCCGTGGGATCGCGCTGGTCGACAAGCATCGTCGAGTACAGCCCCAGGCGCTCGGCAGCCTTCGCGACGACGGGCTCCAGATTCAGGTACACGTTGGAGATATGCACCGCGAGCACGCCGCCGCGAGCCAACTTGTCAAGGTAGACCTCGAACGCCTCGAGTGTCAGCAGGTGTACCGGTATAGCGTCGGAGCTGAACGCATCGAGCACGATCAGGTCGTACGGCTCGCCCTCGTGGGCCTCGAGCAGCAGCCTTCCGTCGCCCACGAAGTACTCGACCTCGTCCGCCCGGCTCTTGCTGAGGAAGGTGAAGTACAACGGGTTGCGAGCGATCTCGACCACGGCGGGGTCGATCTCGTACGCGTGGATGGTCATGCCCGGGCGGCCGTACGCGGCGAGCGCTCCGGTGCCCAGGCCGACGAGCGCTACGCGGTCGAGCGCGTGGTATTGCCGGGGTGCGGCCTGGCCGTCGATCAACGCGAAAACGTCGGCAATCGGGCTCAGGTCGTGGTAGTACGCCAGGGGCACGGGCACCCCATCGGTGTCCATGCGCTGGATGCCGTGGGCGGTCGACCCGTGGCGGAGTTGGTGCAGCGTCGCGACCGAGCCGTCACGCCAGCGTGTCCGGACCTCCTCGACCGTGTGCACGCCGAAGAAGGTTCGCTCGATGTGGACGGTCTCGGCGGGACCCTTCCAGAACGTCGCCACCAGCAGCACGCCGCCGACCGCCATCGAAAACGCGATCGGTCGGCCGCACACGACGTACAACGCGATCGCGGGCGCCCCGACCGCGAGCCCGCGCTCCCACCACGTTGCCGAGGCGGCCAGCGGCAGATAGCCCAGCGCCCCCAGCACCACCAGGATCGCCACGAACACGAAGACGACCGTGCCGCCCAGGACAAACTGGCCGGCGGGGGTGTCGAGCGTGTTGGCGCCCTTGTCCTTCCACTTCGGCATGCCAGGCAGCGCCAGCATGGCGAGCGCAATGGCGATTGGGTACTCGAGCACACGATCGAATATCACCGGCGCAAGCAGCGCATTGAACGCACCACCCAGCACGCCGCCGAACGCCACGAGCAGGTAGAACTCCGTGAGGCGGCCGGCATGGGGACGCAGCGAAGCCAGCCGCTGATGGCACAGCATGGCCGCCAGCGCGAAGGCGGCGATGTGCGCACCGGCAACGGCGACCAGCGGCTGCCTCGCGTGCAGCAGCATGGCGACGACCACGCCCACGACCGCGATCGGCGCCAGCCGGCCGACCCAGCGATCAACACCCGGCCTGGTAACCCCGAACGCGATGATGAACGTCAGCAGGTACAGCGACAACGGCACAACCCATAGCAGCGGCGCGGCGGCGACATCCGTGGTCATGTGCTGAGTAACGCCGAGGAGCAGGCTCGAGGGGACCATCGCCAAGCCGACCCAGGCGAGGCGGCGGGGCCAGGTGATGGGCTCGGCGGGTGCTTCTTTGACCGTCTCTCGCGGCGCCCGCGTTCGGCGGATGACAAGGGCACCGCCCACGCCCAGCAATACCACCAATGCCACATAGCAGATCGACCACCACGAGCGTTGTTGTTCCAGGCTGAGCAAGGGCTCGGCGATGAACGGATACGCGAGCAGGCCGAGCAAGCTCCCAGCGTTGCTGGCCGCGTAGAGCGGGTAAGGGTCGGCGGCGAGTTTGTGATCGGTCGTCGAGATCCAGCGTTGCAGCAGTGGCGAAACGGACGAGAGCACCAGGTACGGCGCTCCGACCGCGACAGCGAGAGCCATCACCACCCAGATCGCGGGTGGGCCCTTGGCGGCCCCAGCGGGCAACGCCAGAGGGAGTGCCAGCACCGCCGCGGCGGCCACCACCACATGGACAGCGATCGCGACCCGCGGGGCCTTTGAGCCCAGCCATCCCAGAATGTGGGCCCCCAGGTAGCCCAGGAGCAGCCCGGCCTGGAAGAACAGCATCGCCGCCGTCCACACCGCTGGGCTGCCGCCAAGCCGGGGCAGGATCATGCGCGCGAGCATCGGCTGCACGCAGAACAGCAGTGCGGCGGCCAGGAAGATGGCGATCGTGTACACCTGCAGCATCGGGCGTGCAACCCCTCCGGGGGTCCATGGTACCGCCTACGGGCGTCCGAGCCGCCCCCGTGAACCGGGTTGGCCCCAACTCAAGAAACGCCCGGATGCCAATTGCCCTAAGCAGGCGTGGGGAGCCCTGTGGTGGTCAGACCAGTCTTTTGCAACCTGCGACAGCCGCCACGCGATCGGGCGTGGAAGTCGGTGCTGATCGCGTGGTGCGTGGTGCTGACGAGCCGCCTGGCGATAGCCGGCCCGCTGCCCCAGCACTGGGTGGCCGACGGCAGCGACTGGCTGATCCACGTCGACGCCGAGCGATTGGGCGAAGCCGAGGCCCTGAACCCGCTGTTCGACGCCCTGTCAGCCTCGTCTTGGGGCGCCAGCCTCGTCGACATGGGCATCGACGCTCGCATGGACGTCAGCGGCATCACCATGTTTGGCACCGTCACCCGCGCCGAGGACGCCAAAGGCGAGACCACCACCATCCTCCAGGGCGGTGCGGCGCTGCGGGAGGCCATCCAGAAGCATGTGCAGACCCATAATGGCCACACCCTCGTCCTCCGAAAGACCTATCAGGCCGACAAACGCATCTCGGCGTGGTCGATCGACTCGCTGGCGGTGCACATGGCTTTGGTGCCCCTCAAGGTAGATCCTGCTAGCGTCGGACCCGCAAAACTCGTCGCGGTGCTCTCGGACAACTCCGACACGCTCCAATCGTGCATCGGTCTGGTGCTGGCCGAGCTACCCGAGACGGAACCTCCCGACGAGGCGTCGAAGCAGTGCCCGCCGCCCGGCAGCGTGTTGTTTGCTTGGGCAAAGGACCTGGACGACGCCCACCCGAAGCTGCGATCCGAACTGCTGGCCTCGGCCGACGGCCTGACGGCCCACCTGGGCTATCGCGAAGAAGACGGCCAGATCGTGGTGTTCGCGGGCGTGGAGGTCCAAGGCAACGAGATTGCCAACGCCGATAAAATGGTGTCAGCCCTCAACAGCGTGGTCGAATTCTGCACCGAGCGGGCGTCCAAACTGGCGGCCACCCGGCCGGAGATCCTCGAAATGCTGCCTCTGATCGAGGCGTGCCAGATTTCACGCGAAGGCTCCATCGTGAAATTGTTCATGCACAAGGCCATCGCCGAGGCCCCGGAATCACATCTGGACCCAACCAGAGCCCAGCGGGAGGCAGCGGCAACCCCGCGCGACGGCGATATATAGACCGATAATTGATGGAATCTGGGGGTTATCCGACGAATGAAGCGAATTTTATGGATAACCCCAAGTGTGCAACCGCATTGGATTTCGCTACGGATGCGTTAATCTAATGGCAATGTCCGCGTCCGTTGCTGGCCCCATCCCGTTCGAAGTCCCCTTCCACGGGCGCCCCGGCCAGCCGGTGGACAACCTGAGCGATCAGGCCCTGGCCGAATTGGCCAAGGAGGGATCGGTCGCCGCGTACAACGTACTGGTCACGCGCTACCAGGATCGCGTCTACCGCTTCCTGCTGCGTCGGACTGGGTCGTCGGCCGAGGCCGAGGACGTTGCCCAGGAGACCTTCCTGCGCGCGTGGCAGAAGCTGCACACCTTCGAGCCCGAGCGTCCCCTGGCCCCGTGGCTACTGACCATTGCCGCCCGCTTGGCCGCATCGGCCGCCCGCAGGCGTGCCCGGGTTCGCGTGGCGCCCGAGTCTGCCATCGGCTACGTTGACGCCGCCGCCCCGGACGATTCACCCTCGAACCCCGACGCCCGCCACGATCGTCGCCGCATCTGGCAGATCGCCGAATCGGTGCTCAACCGCGATCAACTCACCGCCGTCTGGCTGCGGTACGTCGAGGGGCTGAGCCCTGCCCAGATCGCTCGGGTGATGGACAAGTCGGGCGTGGCCGTCCGCGTGATGCTGTTGCGGGCTCGCAACGTGCTCGGCGAAGCCATCCGCGATCGGGCCGAGGACATCGCCTCGCCCAACAGGGATATCCCTAGTTCCTCGCAATCGTGTAAAAGCTCGGCCAACAGCGTTACGCTTGGGGGTCGTGCAGCGAATACACGGCAGGAGTAGAGACATTCCTGTGGCCAGTTCACACACCCATCCCAAGCCCGTCAGCCAACGCCGGCACAAAGCCGTGAAGCGTCGGCTGGAGTCACTGCTGAGCGATTCCAGGAACTGGCCCACGGAGACCGCCCCGCTTCGCGTGCGGGCGCGAGTGATGTCGAATCTGGCCGCCCAGCGCCAGGCCGAAACCGCCACCGGACGCAGCCATCGCCACGTGACGATGTATCGCGAATCCGGCTGGTCGAACCGGAAACTCGAGTTCTCGCTGCGCCCGCCGCTGGCAGCCGCTGCCGTGATCGCGATGATCGTGTCGGCAGCCGTCCACTTCATGGGCGGCACCGAGGCGTGGCAGCCCTGGGCCGACGGCTTGGCGAACCGCTTCTATGACGTGCAGACCGGGCACGGCACGTACCATGGTGGCGCCATCGCCGATGCGTCGCCGTTCGCAGCGCCCACCCCAAGCGCCGGCCAGAGCGAGGCCGAGGCGTTATTCTCCGACGTCGCGCGTTTCCGCGAGCACATGACCGGTCGCATCCCCACCGGCGAGCGCACGCCTGCACGCGATGAGCCGCAGCAGTCGCCGCCCCCTCCATCGCGTCGCAACGACCGCGAACCCGCGTCATCCTGACGCCCTTCCGAACTCAATCGAGTTTGACGCTCCCGACGAGTTCGGTGAGCTTGATCGCGCCCTGATTGGCTGCCCATTTCGCCAGCCCCTTGTGCACCCGCGCTGGGCTCGACGGATCGGCCAATGTCGCCGTTCCCATGCCGATTGCCGACGCGCCGGCGAGCACGAACTCGGCCGCCTCGCGCCAGTTGCTCACGCCGCCCAACCCGATGATCGGCACGCCCTCGTCACGCGCGATGCCGCGGTACACGTCGTGGATGAGCTTCACCACGATCGCATGGACCGCCGGGCCCGAGAGCCCGCCCGTGCCGTTGGTGATGCGCGGGCGGCGCGTGTCGGGGTCGATGGCCATCGCGGGCGTGGTGTTGGCCAGGCACAGCACGTCGGCACCTGGTCGGCCGTTGGGACCACTGGGAACACCCTGCGCTTCGATCGCGGCGCGTGCGATGGTCACGATGCCCGGCAAGCCCGTTGCTACGGGCGGCAGCTTGACGATGAGCGGCTTGCTAGGCAATGCCGCACGCACGGCTCCGACCAGCTCAACGAGCGCCTTGGGATCTACACCGAAGTCGGCCCCGCCGTGCACGTTGGGGCACGAGACGTTCAGTTCCACGGCATCGACGCCGTCGAGCCCGTCCATCTCGGACACGACGCGGACGTAGCTGTCAACCGTGTCGCCGGCGACCGAGGCGATGAGACGCACGCCGTGGCGGCCGAGCTTGTGCGTCGGCGCGACGTGCTCGGCGAAGCGTTCGATGCCGGTGTTGGCCAGACCGATGGCGTTGAGCATGGCCCCACGCAGCGGCACCATCCGCCAGGTCGGGTGGCCCTCGCGCGGCTGTGCGGTGATGGACTTGCCGGTGACCGCCCCGAGCACTTGGGGCTTGAGGACGTCGAGTATCTCGTCGGCGTAGCCGGCCGTGCCTGCGGCAAGGATGATCGGGCTCTGGAGTTCGAGGCCGGCGAGGTCGACCGACATGGGCCCCTTGGGCGTGGGCTTGTCGAGCCTTGGCTCGGTCTGGGCGGGCGCTTCGGTGGGTTCGGGCACGCTCAAGTGTTACCACCGAACCGGGTCGGGGCTAGTGCGTGCATGCGATGGAAATCAGGCCCGATCGGCACCGGCCCGACGGAAGTTGGTCAGCAGGCCCGAACGGCCCGGACGCTGCGTTGCCGGATCACGGTCGAAGGTCGCGCTGGGCAGGGCCTCGATGGCCTGGGCAGCAGTGTCGAAGCCATCGATCGGGTCGAGGCCGCTTGCGAAGAACGCGTCCCACTCGGGGTCGAGGCGGCGCACGAGTTTGCTGGCGGGCAGCCGAACCGTGCTCGCATCGTGACCGGTGAGGCACGTGAAGCCCAACTCGACCACGGCGCGGATCTCGTCGCGCTGCACTTCGGTCGAGAACCCGCGCAGGCCCTCGAGCGAGCGGGCGACGCCCAGCATCTCGATGGTGGCGCTGCCGCGGCGATCGATCAGGATGTCGCGGCCCCGCAGGGCGCCGTGGTGGACGAGTTTCTCGTGGGCGGCGGACAGGCCGTCGAAGATCTGGCGGAGCAGGCGATCGGTCTCGCCCGGCTCCATGTGCCCGCCCTTTTCGGCCAGCAGGGTCTCGAGGTCGATCAGGCCATCCTGGTGTCCCGTGTAGGGCGTGACAGCGCAGGGCTGGTGGACGATGCCGAGCAGCAGCTTCTCGACGGGCAGAACGTGCCGGTTGTCGATGGTGCTGAGATTATCAATCGCGCGGCGCAGCACGGCAACCTGGGCGTCGTCGGGCCGGATGGGGAACAAGTGCAGCACCTTGGCCTGGTGCCTCTCGAGCTCCATGGCCAGCAGGCGGCGCGCAATCGGCGATTCGGGGAGTTCGCGTGTGATGGTGTAGTCACCAAATCGAACGCGAGTGTGGGTTTCGCCCATCAGGTGAGATCCTCTGTTGGCCGGCGGACGTGAGGGACACGCCCGGCCTGCCCGGACTCCGAGCTAGTCAGAATACTAGCAACCCGGAAAGGTCGGCATATTCCGCGCGTTCGCGCCATAACCAATGGGTAAGTGCGAGAATTTGTGAAGATTATGCGTACATGCTACGAACGGCCGGTAGCAGCTCACGAGCCAGAACGTCCGAGAACTCTCGGTGTG
>JAUHYE010000081.1 GCA_030426395.1 Phycisphaerae bacterium | reverse complement strand
GGCTGAAGCGGCAGATCCGCGGTGCGTTGGTCTATCCGCTGGTGGTCGTGTTCGTGGCCATCGTCATTCTCGTGATGATCATGGTGGTCATCATCCCGCAGTTCCAGAAGATCTTCGAGGACTTCGGCGTGGAACTGCCCTGGCTGACGATCTGGCTGACCGACACGAGCATGTGGATGGCCGGCCGCAATCCTGGGCAGGTCGTGCCCGGCGCCGTGATCTTCGTCGGCTCGGTTATCGCGATCCCGTTTGTCTGGAAGTTGGTCCGCCTAGCCAAGCCCGGCCGGGCACTCACCGACCGATTGGTGCTGTGGACGCCGGTGATCGGCAACGTGAGCCGCAAGTCAACGGTGGCCAAGTTCACCCGAACTCTGGGAACACTGATCTCCGCGGGCGTGCCGATTCTCGAGGCGATCCGCATTACCGCCGACACGTCGGGCAACGCCGTGTTCGAGAAGGCCCTGCTGCGTGTGCACGACGCGGTGCGCGAGGGCGAGAGCTTCGCCGTGCCGCTTCGTGAGAGCAAGACCTGCGAGCCCATCGTGGTGAACATGGTGGACGTGGGCGAGGAGACCGGTGAGCTCGACGTGATGCTGATGAAGGTCGCCGACAACTACGACGAGGAAGTCGACGTGGCGGTGAAGGCGGCTCTGTCTCTGCTCGAGCCGATCATGGTGGTGCTCATCGGAACGATGGTCGGCACGATCGTGATCGCGATGTTCCTGCCGATGGTGGCGATGATCGAGTCGCTCAACGGCGGGGGCCTGTAAGGCCTGCTCGGGGCTACGTGCCGGCGCGGGGCGGCTTGGGGAGGGCGCCTTCGCGTCGGCACGCCCCGGCGGTTTTTGGGGGAAGCGGGCCTCATGTGCCCGCGCATCCGGCGGCCGCGTGTGGCGGCCCCTCAGGAAAGGGATTCGTCCGAATGGCACGACAGACCCGGACAACCACGAATGCCTCGCGACGCGGCTTCACCATCGTCGAACTGAGCGTCTCGATCCTCGTGATCGCGATCCTGATCGGCCTGCTGCTGGTGGGGCTCGGGAAGATGTCTCGCAGCGCCCAGCAGGGCGCCGAGCGGGCGAACGTCATCGCGATGCGGATTGCGATCGAGCAGTTTAAGAACGATTTCGGGTTTGTGCCGCCTTTGGTAAAGGACGGCCTGACGTACCCCGCCGGGGGGACGGCGGGGCTGCCGATCGACACCATGTCCAATCCGAACGTCGCGGTGGTCTATCGCACGGACGACCTCGACGACGTGGATTTTCTCCAGGGCGAGGTGTCGGGTGAGGAAGACCTGCGGTTCAGCGTGTACAGCTTGTCGTACTACCTCATCGGCGTCTTGGACGCCAATATTGATGGCAAGGATGGATCGGGCTTCCGCGAGCCGATGCGGGACGGATCGTTCCGGCAGGCGGGCGGCCGGCTGACCGATCCGCTGTTTGACGCCGCTGGTGATGCCGATCGCCTGGTGGAGGTCAACGCAGACGAGGGCCGCTTCGAGTTGCGAGACCGCAACGGCATCGCGTATCGCTATTACCGCTGGCTGCCAATCGAGTCGTCGGCCGCGACAGACGTGACCGACCTGCGCCGAGTGCCAAGCCTGCTGGGCGACCCGGCCGAAAACATCGCGCTGCGTGATGCCGAGTGGGCGATCGTCGCGGCGGGCCCGAACCGCGTCTTCGGCGATCGTGCGACCGAGACGCAGGCTGAACTCGAGGCCGAGTTGGGTCGTGGCAAGACCATCGACCAACTCGAGGCCGAGGGACGCGCGGACAACGTCGTGGAGGTGGGGCGATGAGACTCCGAGCAAGAGCCAACAGGGCTCGCGATGGCGCGGGCTTTACGCTGGTCGAACTGATCCTGGTGATCGTGATCATCCTAATCCTGGCGGCGATTGCGATCCCGGCGTACGCGTCGCTGACATACAGCAGCAACCAGAGTGGGGCGAGCAACGCCGTCCAGGCGGCGTTGCAGAGCACCCGCGACGCGGCCGTGCGTGCCGGTTCCGGGCGTGACGCGGCGGCGGTGTTCCTGATCGGGGACGACGGCCGTATGAGGATCGTGGTGGCCGAGGTGGCGGGGACTATCGAGGATTCGGCGAGCGGCTCCAGTGGGCCGACCGTGTTGCGAGACATCTTCGTGCCCGCCGATGGCGTGGAGGTGTTCGTCCTTCCACGCAATTGGACGGTGCGTGGGTATGCGCGTCCGGCATCGTTGCAGACGACCTCGCTCGGTGGAGCCGGGGCCGGGGCCACGGCGTTGGCCGACAATCGCGGCTGGTACGAGGACACCTACACGGGCGGCGATCGCGCGCTGGGGCAGTGGGTGTTCCCAGAGACGGCGTATTACGACGATTCGGCCGGCAACAGCGGCCAGGCCCGGCAGTCGTTCATGGTCCGCTTCGAGGGCGGCAGTGGGCGATTCCTGAGTTCGGCCACGAGCAAGGCGTTGTTCCTCGATCCGGCCCCGACGCTTTCGTTTCGCGATCCCGGCACGGCGCCTTGGAGCACCTATCGCGTCGATCGCGAACCAGACCTTGGCCGCTTCGTGCGGAAGGTTTTGGCAGATCCAACGCTCAGCGTGGCGCAGCGACGCCAGTTGTTGGGCGACGAGGCGACCGACACCGTGCTGGTTGGGCCTGTCGGCCAACTCGCGGTGTACAACGAGAAGCGGCTGGCTAATGCGATCGGCGCCGATGGCGTGAATCGGTTCACCGACACGCTGTACAAGCCGGTGGCGGGCACGGTGAACGGGCCCGAGTACGACGATGGGCTGTTCGGCAGCATCTCGAACGCGGAGATCAATCTGCGGATCTCGCTGTGGATGCGAGCGAGCGATTTGCAAGCGGGCGCTTTGCCCGCGGCCGACACGTCGGATGCGAGGATCTTCCTGGTGTCGCGGTATCTCGGCCAGCCCATCGAGGCGGCCCGCCTGGCGGAGGGGAGATGAGCATGGGTCGTTTGGCCACAAGCCGTTGTCAACGCCGGCGCGTGCGCGCGGTCGCGGCGTTCACGCTGATCGAGGTGCTGATGTCGATCTTCGTGCTGGCGCTCGGGCTGCTCGGGCTCGGCGCGATCATCCCGGGCATCATCCGCGAGCAGCGGGTGGCCTCGGATCGCACGCTGGGCATCGTGGTGGCCAACGACGCCAAGGCGTACCTCAACGCGCGGGCGGATCTGCGTCGGTTGGGCCTCCCTCGCGCGGGCACGGGCGGTGGGTCGGGGCTGGGCACCACGGCGGGCCAGAGCTACGGGCTGGGCGCATGGTTGCGCGACGACCAATGGTCGCGCTCGTACACATGGGACACCAACTCGATCGACGCGAGCGACTATGAGGACCTGGGCAATGTCGTGATCGGCGGTCGCGTGTCCGTCGGTGGCAGCACCGGTAGCGTCGATCCGGCGATCATCCCGCTGAGCGATCGGCTGTACCCCTCGCCCGCATCGAACCTGAGTGCGCCGCAGTTCGTGTGGGATTTCGTGGCCCGCCGGCTGCCGCCGACGGAATCGGGCGGGTACGCCCTGATGGCCGATTCGAGCCTGGGCCTGCTCTCGGGCACGCCCGAGCAGTGGCGCACCGGTGTTGAGATCGCCGTGTTCGTGCGGCGTGTCGATACGGGCATCCGGGTGCCGCGCGGTGAGACTGGTTTCGGAGTCATGCTTGGCTCCGCGAGCACGCAGATTCTGCCGGTGGGTGTCAGCGAGGATGGCATTCCCACGGGTGCCGGCGCCAACACGAGCCAGGGGCAGATCTATCCCCCGCCGATGACGTTGCGCGCCGAGTATGACAATGCCAAGCCGACGTTGCTTCGGTTGGAGAATGACACCTTGCTCAGCGGTTCAGAACCCGGCAGCACGGTGACGCTCCAGAACAGGCTTTTGCTGGCCAGCCAGGTCGGGCAGCAGTTGGTGGACAACCTGGGCAACGTGTACACAGTGGAAGAGGTCGTCGACTCGGGCACCAGCTTCGCCGAGGTGCGAGTCCGGCCTTCGGTGTCGGCATGGATCCCCTCGACCTCGGGTGGCACGCCGGATTGGGACGACGAAGAGGCATGGAGCGAGATCCGCCAGGTTGTGTTCGTGGCGCAGCCGCCGGCGGCGGCCATCGTGTTCCGCATGGGTGTCGAGCCGAACGCCGTCAAGTCGCCCTCGGGCTCGGGCGCGGGGAGGCAGCCGCTGTGAAGAAGTTGATGCGAACCAAGCACGGGAATCGGGCTCGAGCCATGGCGCAAGCCAGCGGCCGGGCTATCAGTCAAGCGGGCGGCTTCACGCTCATCGAGATGCTGGTGGCGGTGGGGGCCGTGGCATTCGTGGCCGTCGGCATCGCGAGCATCTTCGCGTCTGTTGGCGACACGGTGTCGCGCGGGCGGAGCGTGAGCGCCATCACGCAGTACGCCGCGGTGCTCGAGCGTCAGATGCGCGAGGACTTCGCGTTGATGACGCGCGATGGGTACATAATCATCCGCCACGAGGAGATCGATGGCGGGAATGGGAACGGTGTGCCGCTGTACCCCGACCAGCCCATCGGTCAGTGGCGCCCGCGCCGCGTCGATGAGCTCATGTTCTTCATCAACGCGCCGACCGAGTCGGCCCGCGAGCCGCTCGCGCCGGGGTATGTGCCCGAGGGCGCCAGTGCCCGGATCTACTACGGCATCGGTCAACGCATGTCTGAGGCGGCGGGCACCCAGTACTCGCAGCCGGACGTGACCGACTTCAACCGCGTTGCCGGCCGCGACGATCAACTCGGGGTCGCGACACCCGGCAACCCGAACCGGTTTGCCAACTCGTGGACGCTGCTGCGTCACTCGACGGCACTGGTGAGCGTGGGCGGCGCTCGTGCCGACGCGCCGGCGGCGCTCCCGCCGACCTACTTCCCCGTGGCTCTCGACAACCGACTCCAGGTGGGCTTGCAGCCCGCCGCCGAGAGCATCTTCCGTGCGGTGAACGCGCTGAATTATTCGGGATGCGCGTTGATCTTCCCGCCTGCGCCCACGATCCGCAATACCGCCGGTGTGACAGCGCCGAACCAGAGCCCGATCTTCGAGTCGGGGCTGGTCGACGTGGCGACGACGAACCTCGAAGAGGTCCGCGGCATCGTTCAGTCCTCGGCCGGTTTGCAGGTCACGCCCGGTTCGCCGGCAGAGTACGGCTACCTCTCGCCCCTGCAACTGATCGACTGCGCCGACTACGTCGGTCCCAGCTTCGTGGTTGGTCCGGTTGGCGTGCAGCAGGCCTGGATGATCAACGGCATGCCCGCGCCGAGTCACCCCAGGGTGCTCGACTTCTCGCCCACGTCCACGGTTCCGCCCGGCGCGGAGCCGAGCTATCGGTCGGTGGCCGTCCCGGTGGCCGAGCGTGCCCGGATGCGCTACGAGCCCGCGCCGCCCGACATGCACACGCAACTCGCCGAGTCGGCCATCAACCCGACGCGCAGCGCGATCCGCCTGGCCGACCAGTACGCCCTGGCGTCATCGGCGTTTATCCCGCGGGTGTCGGAGTTCATCGTCGAGTGGAGCTTCGGCAAACTGGATGACGAGGGCCAGATGATCTGGCACGGGGCTGATAGGCAGATCGATGTCGACAAGAACGGTGCATTTGATCCGACGATCGATGTCGAAGTCTTGCCGTACCCGGAGTATTACAAAGACGTGCGCGGCACACCAGCCGATATCGCCGGCTCGTTCTTCGTTCCGTATCGCCTACAGCGGCCTGCACCCTCGGGTGTCGCCGGCGTCGGTGATGCGGCGCGTGAGTTCACGGATTACCCTGTCTTGGGCCAGCAGATCTCGAACTTCCTCCAGGGCGACTTCGCCGACGTTGGTGACACGCACGCGAGCTATCCGGTGATGCCCGAGGTGGTCCACGGCGTGCGCACGAGCGGTTTGGGCAGTAGTGGCAGCGCCGGGCCGGCGGTTTCGTACTTCGGCTACACGCTGCCGTTCTTCGATCCGGAAGATCCCGACGGCGATGGCAATCTGGCCGATGCGGCGGCCCAAGAGACTCTCGAGTGGCCTTGGCCCGAGTTGGTGCGCGTCACGGTGACGCTGACCGATCCGGGCGACGAGACCATCGAACGAACGTTCCAGTACGTCTTCCCCACGCCGGGCAACTCGGCGCGATAACTGGAGTTGGAGGCCGCCGCGAGGCGGCTTGCACGAGGTGATAGACAGAAGCGGGGAGGGAATGGACATGCGAAGCATGACGATGAACATCGGAACGACCAAGGCGTTGCGGACCGCGAGTGGCAACCTGGCCGCCCGGCGCGGCTCGACGCTCATCCTGGTGGTGGCCACGCTGGCGCTGCTGGCGGTGCTGACCGTCGCGTACGTGAGCATCGGCGGCGGTGATCGCCGCTCGGCCCGCACGACGACGCGCGCCGCCGAGATTGATCGCCAGGCCCAGCACATTGGTGACTACCTGGTTGGCATCGTGGGCGACGACGCGCTCTCGGTGTACTTCGAGGGCTTCGACCCCGATGGCGAGCCCGTCTTCATGACCGAGGCGGTCGACCTGCCGCGCACCGATTTCAATCGCACGTTCGATGGCATGCCGGTCGGCGGCACGCCCGACCCGCAGTCGAACTACTACGGGCTCGCGTTCACACCGACCGGTTCGATCCCCCCGCTTCACGTGGACGACAGCCCGACCCAGGGCGCGTCGAATCTGTTCAACGGTTTGCGTCCCTTCGGCCCGAGCGATCCGTTCCTTGCGGCGAGCGAGCCGACGTACATCCGCGAACAGGGCGGCCCGTTCAGTAACCCGGCGTATCTCGATCGCAAGGACTGGGCGAAAATCTCGAACATCGGGCCGAACGGGTTGTTCGTGAACAAATGGAACCTGCGCGGAAACTTTGATGCCGAACCGGGCGTGTTGTCTGGCCAGATGAGCGACGAGTCGACGATGTTCGTGACCGATCGCAACGGGAACGCGGTCAGGGTTCTGGCGTATGACAAGCCAAGTTCCATCACAGCCGATCCTCGCATCCCGGCCCACTTCGACAGCATGCTGGTGGGTGCGTTCCAGCCGGTCAGCTTCGACAATGGCGCGCCCGTTGGTGATGCCGAATACATGACTTACTCCTGGGCCGACGCCGATGGCGACGGCTACTTCGACTCCCGCTGGCAGGAACTCGTCGACATCTCGACCGGCAGCCCGCGTCGTGTAGTGCCTAACGAGGGCCAACTCCGTTGGTTCGTGGCCACGCGCATCATCGACCTCTCCGGCCGCGTGAACGTCAATACGGCGCGGGGTCTTCAGCAACCTACGGCGGACTTGTCGGATGTTTCCGGCGCTCCGACCAACGGCTTCCGCCTTGGCGCATCGCCGGCCGACATCGATCTGTATCGCCTGCTTACGCTCGAGCCCGATTGGGCGATGCACAACTCGTTCTTCGACGCGGCCCAGCCGGCGGAAGCGGTGGGTGCTGGCGCCCAGGACTACGACGATTACAACGACTACGCGGTGTCGCAGGCCGTGGGCCGCGAGGGCTTCTGGGCCATGCTCCGCGTGCTGACGGGCGAGCAGCCGCCGGCCGGTCCGCTGACGCCCGGGCTCGATCCTCGTGAGGCCCCAGAGCGTCGCGCGGAGTTTGCCACCGTTCGGTACAGCGGTGGCGTGCCGCTACGGACCGCCGATCAGGGCGTATACCGCGATTACTCATTCGGGCTCGAAGACCTCTCGGAGTTGCTGGCCTTCAACGGCCTGAACAACCCGCAGAGCCTGAGCAGCCTCGAGCGGGCGGCGGGCGGTCGCGACGTGAGCGAGCCGGCGTTCAGCCCGCTGCGCGACAACCGCTCGTTGCAGTGGGAGCGTTCTTTAAGCGATCCAGACGCAGCCCTGGCGCTGCGGCACCTTGGCGTGCGGCAGCACCTGACCACGCTCAGCGGCGGCATCCCGCGCGTGCCCTCGCGTGTGCGGTACTCGATGACCTCGCCCACCGCGCTCGACGTGTTCACGAGCTTCTCGTCGATCCCCGAGAGCACGGTGGCCCTCGACCCCAGCGACGAGAACCCGTCGGTGCTCCAGGACGGCTACCGCCTGCTGCAGCTCGGCGCGCCCACCGACCTGCCATTGGCCGGCACCGTTGGCCAGGCCACCGAGCGGTTGCGTCGTAACGCCCATCCTCTGTTGCGGACGTATGGCAACGCGCTCATGCCCGCCGCAAGCGAGCCGGACGCATGGTCCAATCCGGCGTGGGCCCCGACCTACTACGGCTTCGACCCGCTGTTCGCGCTCCGTACGAGCGCGCACATGGTGGCCAACATGGTCGATGCGTTCGACAGCGACGACATCCCGAGCGCCTACACGCTGCGGATCGACGGGAACAGCGCCGCGCGGACGGCGCTCGAGAACGATATGGCGACGATGGCCGCCTTCCCGTGGTGGAGCGAGCCCGAGCCGACTTCGTCGAATCCCGGCGTCAGCGGCCGTTTGGACATGGGCGACGAGCGACTGCCCGTGGACGCTGCCGGGACACAGGGCGTGCTGGCCATGAACGTGTATGGGCTTGAGGTCCATCCGTTTATCACGCAGGTGTCGTTGTACAACGTGTTTACGGATTCGCCTGCTGATGCGCCTTCGAGTGGCGACAGTGAGTACATAGACCCCGGCGCGGGCGGTGGCGGTACAATTTTTGCCCCTGGTGGTGGCGCCAACAACCCGATCACGATCAACTTCGACACCGATCTTGGAAACAGTGATTTCGTTGGCCAAGTGTTCGCAGTCCAGCTCACTAACCCCTACACCACCGATATCCGTGTTCGTGACAACCAATACTTCGTTCGCTTTGGCGAATTGGGAGGCGATTTCGCCTCGCCTCCTATCCTCGAAGTGCCGGCGGGTACGGTGATCCCCCGTGGGCAAAGCCTGGTTGTGTACATCGAGACCAACGACTTTGCAATGCGCGCGAGCGATGCTGCTGCGAGTTTTTCGAGCGTGTCATCCACTGATGTTGAGGCTTGGATCAACCTGCATGTTACCGGTGATCCGAGTGAAGTTGCGATTCGTTTTGACGCTGACGTCTCGACCTTGGACGACTTCCTTGTCGGCATCCCCGGTGTTGCGGGACCGATTAATGCGGCCAACCGAGACGTGACGCTTTGGACGCAGTTGTATCGTGCTGCCGGTCCACCTGTTGAAGTGATGCTGGATCGCTTGTATGACCCTGCCGCTGATACCGATCGGCCAACACTTGATCGTCGTCCACCAGCAACGAATCCTGGTGTAGATTCAACAGTTGCCGGTCCAGAGACCGGGACCGCAGCGGAAGCGCTCGATAATACCGGCTACTCCATTGTCACCTGGGCAACTATCGCGCGTCCGACTGGTGAGGTCGGGGCGCCCCGTGGGGCATTGCCGGCCTATGTGCTTGAGAAGCCGTTCAACGCGAGTGGCATGTCGCTGAATATCGGTGCGACCGATGAACTGATGCTGCCCGCGCCGCTTTCGTCAGGCTTCTCGCTCAATCGCGGACAGTTCGTTGGTGGCGGCAAGCTCGATTATGCTGAACGGTTCCTTTCGGACATCTTCGCTAATGTGGATGGGACTACTGGCATGACGCCCCAGATCCCCACGGACATCGTGATGCAGGCTGGCGAGGTCGATCCGATGAATCCGCACCGCCATCGGCATGTACTCGTACCGGGTGACCAGGTCGATGGCCTCGACTTCGAGGACCTCTACGCGAACCCCTTCCGCAACGACAACCGCGGCAGTCTCGATGTTTCTTCAACCAGTTCCGTCCGCATGCTGCGTCCCGGCGACTTCCTCGGCGTGCCTGCGGTCGGGCCCGTGCAGATGCCCAGTTCGGACGCCGTCAATCCGACCGATCTGAATTGGTTCACCACCGGAGAGTTGCTCACACTGGCCCTCGGCTTTGATGTCGCGCCCTCATTGGGGTCTGACGGATATGAGTACCCGAGCCTCCCGGTCGACACCTACAACCTGCTCGATCGCGGCCACCTCTCGCTCGACCTGCCCGCCCCGTTCGTCGACCGCGACAACACCAGCGACTTCACCCCGGGCGACGACCGTCGTGGCCTGGGTATTCCGCACGCGATGGCCATCACGTCCAGCATCACGACGCTCGACGTGCCGGTCAACACGCGTACCCCGATTGCCGGTGTCGTGAATCTCAACACCGCGACCGAGTCGGTCGCGAGCGTGTTGCCAGGCCTGACGCCGTCGTTCGATCCCGCCTTCTCCGACTGGTTCGAGGACAGCGATACCGGCACCTTGCTGCACGATCGGCAGTCCGACGTGGCCGCAGGGATCCGCTCGTACCGCGATCGGTCGGCGGCTCGCACCCGGCGCAACGCGGCCACCATGCAACCGTTCTTTGAGCCAAGCTCGGCGTGGGGCGACTCCGATCCGGTCCAACTCGACAGCCGCCAGTTCTCGACGGGTATCGACGCGCTCCGCGAGGAGACCGGATTCCTGTCCGTGGGTGAGATGCTGGCGGCCGACACGCTGCCGGGCGGCGGCCTTGGCGGATCTTCGAGTTATCCCAGGCCTCACATGATCCGTCGCCTCGGCCAGGACGGGTTCTCGCTGGGGGTTGACGGCGTCGATGCCGTTCGATACTCGGCCAGCGGTGCGGTGGATGTCTTTACGGCGGCGCCCGGCCTGGACGACGAGATCGCCGACGACTACGACGAGCAGCTCGCGCTCTTCAACGGTGTGGCCAACACCGTCAGCGTCCGCAGCGACGTGTACGCCATCTGGTTCGTCATGCACGGCTACGCCCGCGAGGACGTGGAAGGCCTGCGCCCGGACGACCCGATGACGCCGTCGGTGGCACGGCGGTACCTGATGGTGGTCGACCGCTCGAACGTCCGCCGGGCGGGTGACAAGCCCAAGGTCCTGCTGTTCGACGAGCTGCCGCTGTAGGGCGGAGACCGCCGATTCCCGTGGGGTGCGAACCCGGGAGGGGAGACGCGGCCGGGTGGTGCAGAGGGAGCCCACCCGGCCGTCCTCGTTGGTGGCCCGTTCCGGCTACAGTTGGCGGTCCAGGGTGTAGCTCAGCTTGGTAGAGCACCTGCTTTGGGAGCAGGATGTCGCAGGTTCGAATCCTGTCACCCTGATTGTCGGCTCATCCAAGACCCAACAACGGTGTCATCGAGCGAGTTTTCGTTTGCGTGGCAAGCCTTGCGGGTTTGCCCGAGGTTCCGCTTCGCACGTTCACTTGCTTGTGATCGTAACACGAGCCGGCCCGAGCCCAGCGGCGGCATCGCAAGTACCCCTCCAGATTCAGCCCCGCACCAGCAGATTGCGTTGCGGAGCAAGGGGGAGCGGTCGCCGATACTGTACCGATGGTGCGTTACGCGATCGGCTGCATGACCGGGACAAGCCTCGACGGGCTGGACGCCGTGATCGTGGAGGCGGCGGGAACGGGTTTGGATCTGCGCGTGCGCACGGTCGGACACGCAGCATCGAGGCTCGGCGACCTCACAGATGGGCTCCGCGCGGCAGCAGGCGGCGCCCTTATGAGCGCCGGGCAGTTCTCGCGACTCGCACTGGAGCTCGGGGAACTGCACGCCCGGGTAATCGGGGACATGCTCGATGGCTTGGGGATCGAGCCCGCAGTGTGCGCGCTGCCCGGCCAGACAGTGGTTCACGCGCCGCCGGACTCTATGCAGTTGATCAACCCATGGCCCGTCTCGCAACGGCTGGGCTGCCCGGTGCTCTACGACCTGCGCGGCGCCGACCTCGCGGCGGGCGGTCAGGGCGCTCCGATCACCCCGATCGCGGATTGGGTGCTGTTCCGGTCCGAGGACGAGGACCGCGCGATCGTGAACCTCGGCGGGTTCTGCAATGTCACGACGCTGCCAGTCGGGTCGGGGCCGGAGGGCGTGCGGGGATTCGACGTGTGCGCCTGTAACCAGGTCCTCGACGCCTGCGCCTGGCGGGTGCTTGGTGAGGCGTACGACGAGGACGGGCGATCGGCCCTCGCCGGCACTGCCGACGACAATGCAGTGGGCTCGCTGGTCAACATACTTCGTGAGCAGTCTTCCGGCGATCGATCGCTCGGCACGGGCGACGAGTGTGGGTCCTGGGTGGACCGGTACGCTTCGCTCAATAAGTGCGACCTGATGGCTAGTGCCGCCCGCGCGGTCGGCACCGTGATCGGCGAGCGGGTGCGGGGCTCAGGTGCGGCGGTACTCGCGGGTGGTGGCGTTCGGAATGCCGCGCTCATGCGCTCGATCGAGGATGTCACGGGCCCGTACAAGACGACTAGTGCGTTCGGTGTTGGTGAGCAGGAACGCGAGGCCGCGTGTGTCGGAGTTCTTGGCTTGCTCGCGCTCGATGGCATCATGTACACTCAGTCTTCTATCACGGGACGAAGAGATCCGCTGAAGACCGAAGGGTCGTGGATTGGGATGCGCCCATGAAGACACCGCCAGACCGCTCGAGTGTGCCTACTGAGGGTGTCCACCCGTGCAGCGTGGGTCTGGATGCGCTGCCGACCGCGGAGTTGCTGGCGCTGATGTCGGAAGAGGACGAACGTGCTGCACGCGCGGTGCGCGCCGAGACGGAGCGCATCGCGGCGCTGGTGGAGGATGTCGTGCCGCGGTTCCGAGCGGGTGGTCGGCTGATCTATGTCGGTGCCGGGACATCGGGGCGCCTGGGCGTGCTCGACGCCTCGGAGTGTCCGCCGACGTTTCTCGTGGACCCATCGCGCGTTGTCGGGATCATCGCGGGAGGCGATGCCGCGCTGCGTCGATCGAGCGAGTCGCTCGAGGACGATCCGCGGGGCGCCGGTGCGGAACTGGATCGGCTTGGTGTGGGTCGGCTCGACACCGTCATCGGGCTCACCGCGGGCGGGACCACGCCCTACCCGCTGGGAGCAATCGAGATCGCGCATTCGCGGGACGCGCTGACGGCTCTGGTGACGTGCGGCGGCCAGCCGGAACGGCTTGCTGCCGACCATGTGATTAGCCTGGACACGGGGCCCGAGTTGCTGGCGGGGTCGACGCGCCTGAAGGCGGGAACCGCGACGAAGCTGGTACTCAACATGATCTCGACCGCCCTGATGGTGCGCATGGGAAAGGTGCACGACGGGTTGATGGTCGACGTGAGCGCAACGAATGACAAGCTGCGCGACCGTGCGGCGCGGATCGTGGCACACTTGGTCGGCGGGTCTCGCGAGGAAGCCTTCGCGCTGCTCGACGAGGCGGGCGGTCGCGTGAAGACGGCGGTGGTCATGCGTTCGTTGCTGATTTCCCGAAGCGAGGCGGAATCGCTGCTTGAGGCATCGGACGGCTCGCTGCGCGACGCCCTGGAACGGAGCGAATCGTGCTAATGGCGTTCGACGGCGTGGTCTTCGCAGGGTACGCCCTCGCGGTGCTGGCGATCGGCTGGCTCGCGGCCCGGCGGGTGCAGAGCGCCGAGGAGTTATACACGGGCGAGCGGCGCGTCCCGGCATGGGCGATCGCGGTCTCGGTCGTCGCAACGTCGGTCTCGGGGGCAACGTTCATCGGCGGGCCGCAGCAGTCGTACGCATCAAATCTGACGTATCTGTCGGCGTCGATTGCGTCCGTGCTCGGCGCGATACTGGTCGCGTGGCTGCTCCTGCCGAAGTTCTACGCGGCCCGTGCGACAACGGTGTACGAGCCGATCGGCGTCAGACACGGGGTGTTCGCGCAGAAGTCCTGTGCCGCGGCGTTCCTGCTAGGGCGCCTGCTCGCGAGCGGTTCGCGGCTCTACATCGCGGCTGTTCCGTGCAGCCTCATCGTGTTCGGCGACCTCGCGATCGGTCACCTGCTGGTGTGCGTGGCGGCGATGGGGACGCTGGCGATGATCCCGCCACTCTGGCGGAGGCAGATGAACCCGCGCGTGCGTTCGTGGCGGAAGAAATTCTATCCCGAGATCGAGGACTGGGAGCCCTACAAACTCGCCACCAATCCCATGCCGCGTTAGGAGTGATACATGACCGAGTTTGACGCCCACCTGACCGAGACCCTAGCCGAGATCGAGGCCGACGGGCTGATGAAGCGCGAACGCCTGATTACCTCGCCGCAGGGCGGACGGATCGATGTGGGCGGGCGCGAGATGCTGAACCTCTGCGCCAACAACTATTTGGGGCTAGCCGACCATCCGCGCCTGATTGCGGCCGCGAAAGCGGCGATGGAGGATCACGGGTTTGGGATGGCCTCGGTCAGGTTCATCTGCGGGACGCAGGATTTGCACCGGGAGTTGGAGACGGAACTGGCGCGGTTTCTGGGGATGGAGGACTCGATCCTGTTCGCCGCCTGCTTCGATGCCAATGGCGGAGTGTTCGAGCCGCTGCTGGGGCCGGAGGATGCCATTGTGTCCGACGCCCTGAACCATGCTTCGATCATCGACGGCATCCGGCTCTGCAAGGCGAAGCGGTATCGGTATGCGAACAGCGACATAGACGATCTGGAAGCCCAACTGAAGGCGGCGCGTGCGGACGGGGCGCGGTTCGTGATGATCGCGACCGATGGGGTCTTCTCGATGGATGGC
>JAUHYE010000080.1 GCA_030426395.1 Phycisphaerae bacterium | reverse complement strand
CGGCCGAGATGCTCGAGGTGGGTCGGCAACGCGTCGAGACGAACGGATTCGCGGATCGCTGCCAGTTCCATCTGGGCACCCTGGACACGCTGCTGTTCGGCGGTGAAAGGGCCTCTGTCGCGCATGTTCGGGAGGCGGCCGCCCTGTGGCCCGAAACAACCCTGGTCAACGGTTACGGACCCACCGAGAACACCACGTTCAGCCTGTGCCACACCATCACCGACGATGATGCCAAGCAGGATCGCATTCCCATCGGCACCGCGATCCACGGCAGCACGACCCGGATCATCGAGCCCGGCGCACCAGCCGACGCGCCAAAGCAGCCGCTGAGCGAGGGCGAGTTGCTCGTGGGCGGCGAAGGCCTCGCACTGGGCTATCTGAACGACGAACAGCGCACGGCCGAGAAGTTCGTCACCGACTCACGCGTCGATCGATGGTACCGCACCGGCGACCTCGTCCGCCTGCGCAAGGATGGCGCCGCAGTGTTCACGGGCCGGGTTGATCGGCAGGTCAAGATCCGCGGCCACCGCATCGAGCCCGACGGCGTCGAGAGCGAGTTGGCCGCATGTGCCAGCGTGGAACAGGCCGCCGTTGCCATCAGCGGCGACACGCCCGATACACGCCAGATGATCGCGTTCTTCGTGCCACGCGATGGCGCGAACGGAATCGAGGTCCGCGAGCAGCTCGCCGATCGGCTGCCACCCACGCACATGCCCCAGCGATTCGTCGCGATCGACTCCATGCCCATCGGCCCCAACGGGAAGGCCGACCGAAACGCCTTGCTCGCGCAGCTCAACGGCCACGGCGGTCAGGAGCCAACGCCGTCGAACGGCACACAACAACGCCTGATCGCGATGTTCTCCCAGCGTCTCGGCCACACCATCTCCGCCAACGAACGCTTCCAGGACGCCGGCGGCCACTCGCTCCTGGCCATGCGACTCTCGGCCGACGCACGCCGCGAGTTCGGTATCGCGTTGCCAGCTGCCGAGATCCTCCGCCGCCAGACCATCGCCAGCATCGCCGAACTCGTCGACACGCTCCCCCCCGCAACAGACACACAGGCGGCGGATGCACCCGACCCCATCGGCGACATCCGCCGCCGCGCCAACCTGGAGCACGCCCGCGACACTACCGCCAACGCCATGCTCGTGCATCATGCGCTGCATGTTTCGCCTGCTCTCGATACCGACCACTTGCGCACCGCCTGGCTGGCGCTACTCGATCGCCACGACGCGCTCCGCACGAGCGTCAAGTTCACCGACGCTGGTCCGAAGCTCGTGGAACACGACCCGCACACATCGGAAGTGTTCCACGCCGAACACGACCGCCTCGCTGCGCCCGATGGCGGTGATGCGCTCGTCCGCACCGCCGCCCATCGCACGATCGGCCCCGACGATCCACCCGCACGCATGCACGTCTGGCACATCGGCGATGGCTCGCAACTCGTCCTGTTGGTGTTCCACCATGCCGCCATCGACGAGTGGTCGCTCGAGATTGTCACGAACGAACTCCACGCGCTACTCACTGGCGAAACACTCCCCGAAGCCAAGTCGTACGCCGCCTTCGTACAAGCCGAAAGTGCGATGCGTAGCGATGAACTCGCTGTGGACCTCGCGAGACGAATCGCTCGGGGAGAACCGCCTATCACAGAACTCCCACCCGCGGGTCCACAACCCGGGCTGAGCTTCCAACTTTCCGAACCCTCGCTGACGAGTGAGGCGTTGGACTCGCGAGCTGCGATGATCGGTGTGAGCCCCGCCGCACTGGTTACAGCGGCAATCGGCATCGTCCTTAGCGACCACTATGGCCCACCTGGCCGATGGGTCATGACGCCATTCGCACGCCGCCCAAGCGAATCGCTCCAACGCGTCGTGGGGTGCTGCCTCGACATGAGGTTGATCGAGACGATCGGCGACGACCTCGCGTCGGCTGCACAGTCCGTGCACCAGCAGATGCTGGCGGCTCAAGAAGATCAGACACTCCCCCTCGAATCCCTGATCGACACCGTGCGTCGATCGAACCCCGCCAGAGCCGACGACGCGACACGATTCGGGCTTACCTATCGCCACATCAATGACGCCCCGCAGCAACTCGGCGACTCTTCAGCGACTTTCGTGGACATTAAAGTGCCTGCGGCGCGATTCGGTTTTTGCCTCCACGTCGAACGCCGTACGTCGGAACTCCGTGTTTGGCTCGAAGCTTCGAGTTCGCACTTCGATCGTGAGCGACTCGAGCAACTTGGATCGAGATTCGTCGAGCTCCTGCTTGGCCGATCGCCAAGCTCGACGGATAGGGGTGCGGCCACAGCCGCGGACAACCCCAGCACAAAGACACCGGAGACTTCGAGCCACGAGCACCGCGAACTCGCCGGACTCTGGCTCGACCTGCTCGGCGTCGAACCCACGGCACACAGCAACTTCTTCCACGATGGCGGATCCAGTTTGCTCGCGATGCGGATGGCCGCGGCGGTGCACAAGCGGCTTGGCCGGCGGCTGATGCTCAACCAGTTTCTGCGTTGCCCGACGCTCGATGGCCTCGCGGCAAGCATCCGAGACGACATCGAGCATCCGTTTGCCGAGTTTTCCGATCCCGGCGCAGAGGAAGATCGCACGGAGTCGCCTTGGTGCCTGGCCGTCCCCGGCTCGGCAGGTCGTGCGATCGATCTGTATCGGTTGTGGTCCGAACTTGGGACGGATGACACGGCAGCAATCGACATGCTCGCGTTCGATCTGGCGACCATCGCGGTTGGAGAAGAACTGACTTTCGATACCGAACGCTTCTTCGCAAGATTCATCGCTTTGGCGCATTCATACGCGATGACCAACAATCGGTGTGGCCCGATCACACTGATGGGGTACTCGCTTGGCGGACTCGTCGCCCTCGACATGGCCGAGAAACTCGCCGAACTCGGCCACACCGTCGATCGAGTAATCCTGCTCGACGCGTTTTCACCACAGTACCTCAGCCGAACGCGGGCATGGTTTATTGGCAAGCTCAACGCTCGCTTTCGTCAAATCGGTAAACCCGCAACGCCGAAACACACGAGTAAGACACCGCACACCAACGGTGACGCCCACGCCGCCGAAGCCAGACGCGCGACGTGGCGCGCCATCCATCGCCAGTTGGTTCGATGGAGGCCGCCAACGCTCACCGTGCCGGCCATCCTCCTAAGGTCGGGCTTAGCGTCGAAATCCCTGCATCCGCTACGTTTCGCTACTTCAAATGGCCTAGCACCCTATCTGCGCGGCCCACTCGACGTGCGCGTGCTCGACGTAGCACACCTCGCGATCCTGACCAGCGACGCCGCACGGGTTGCCGACGAACTGCGCGGCGTGCTCACACAGCCTCGCTCGGCCCAGCCACCCGAACCACACGAGAGCCAGCAGTCGCCCATTGCGAGTCACCGGGGCTGATTCGCACCCGCGCACCATCCACGAAACTCGAAAATGCTGGCAGCACGAACGAGTTGTACTCGGTGTCGTGCCAAAAGCAGGGCAGCTTCATCGATTCGCCACGCCCCTGCATGCGCACGGCCGGGTGGACATGGCCGCATATCGTCAGTTCCGACGCGATGATCGGCGGCTCATGCGATAGACGCAACCCATCGATATCGAGTCGGGGCGGCAGCAACTCGATGCCCCATCGGGTCAGAAGCTCTAGCCCGCGATGCCGCGTGACGACTCGATCGTGATTGCCCGGCACGAGGGCCAACTCGCACGGCAGCGTCGCGCGCCACTGCTGCACCAGCCCATCGATGCACCCGGCCAACGACGAACGGCCATGCACCAGATCGCCCAGCACGACAACACGCTCGGCCTCGACACGCATCGCCGCGGCCCGCAGGCGATCAAGATCCGCCAGCAATGGGCCAACTGGCAGGGCGCTACCGGCGTCTCGGAACGTCTGACACTTGCCCCAGTGCGTGTCGGCGACGAGCAACCATCGCTTCGCGGGCCAGTACACCGCGCGCTCGGGCATCAGGCGCAGTTCGTGGCCCGCGAGTGTTACCGAGATGTCTCCAATCGCCACGCTCATACCTCGGCCTGCATCTCCGCCTGCATGCGCGCGAGGCGGGACTCGACGTCCTCGCTCGACATGGTCTGGCTTCCGATGCGTTCGATAATCAACGGCAGGGCCAGCGGGCTAGGTTTTTCGATCTCCACGATGCGGAAACGGCTCGACGCGATGCGATCGAGTGCCGCGGCCAGGCGTCCTTGCTCGAACTGGTTCTCGAGAACTTCCCGACGCGCCTGGCCAAGTAGCAGGTTCTCGGGATCGAACTCGCATAGCACGTCATAGATGAGCCCGCTGGAGGCTTGCAGGTGCTTGCCCGCCGCTCGGTTACGACTGCCCGGGTAGCCCTGGAACACGAGCCCGGACACCCGAGCGACCTCGCGGAATTGCAAGCGCGCGAGTTCGGCGGTGTTCACGCTCTCGAGCGCGTCCTCGACAAGATTCTCGCGTGAGAAGAGTTCGGGCGTCAGGTGCTCGACAAATGGGAATGGTTCGGGACACAGGAGCTCGAATCCATAGTCGTTAAACGTCGTGGTAAACGTCGCAGGCGTGATGCGGCCGAAGCGAAGCGACAGCAATGCGGCGATACCGCTGTGGACGAGTCGACCCTCGAAGGGGTATGCCAGCAGGCGGTAGCCATCGCGGCTGGAGAACAATTCGAACAGCACCTCGTCGGCCGCCGGCACGACCGACCGGCGAGACTGTGCCGCAACAACGGGCAGGAACGCTTCGAGTTCGATGGGCAACCCGTCGGCCTCGCCGGTCTCCACCGCGTGGGCCGAGTCTTCCAGCGATTTACGCACCGCGCGCGAAAGGCTCTCGCTGATGGGCAGCCGCGTGCCGCCCCAGATGGGCGTGAGATTGGTCCTCTTCGTGCCCCGGCGGACGAGCGCCACGTCGGCCTGTACACCCACGAACCGCAGCACCTGCCCGGCGAACGTGAAGTGCTGCCCCTCGCGCAGCCGGCCCACGAAGCTGTCCTCGATGTGGCCAAGACTGCGGCCCTGAACGAATCGCATCTCGATGGTGCTGGGGCCGGTGATGGTGCCGACGTTGAGCCGGTGGAGTTGGGCGACACGCTTGTTGGGCACGCGGTACACGCCGTCGACCAGTTCGACCTTATGGAAACGTTCGTAGGCATTGAGTATCGTGCCGCCTTGTGTCACCAAGAGCAGCGTCCAGTCGAACGACTCGCGTGAGAGGTCGCGAAACGACCACGCCGTGCGCACCTCGTCGAAGAGTTCGTCGGCCAGAAACCCGCCGCCGAGCGCCACGGTCACCATGTGCTGCGCCAGCACGTCGAGGGGCTGATTCACCGGATCGCGCGGCTCGACGGCGCCGGCGTCGATAGCCTCACGCACGGCGGCGATCTCGAGCAACTCGAGCGCGTTCGTGGGAACGCAGGTGATCTCGCAAGACTCGCCCGGCCGGTGCCGAGCGCGGCCGGCGCGTTGCATGATTCGAGCGACGCCCTTGGGCGAACCAATCTGCACGACACGTTCGACGGGTGCGAAGTCGACGCCCAGATCGAGCGAACTGGTGCACACCACGATGCCGATGTCGCCGGCCTTCACGCCTAGCTCGACACGCTCACGCTCCTCGCGGTCGATCGAACCGTGATGCAGCGCGATGCGGCCCTCCCATTGCGGCCGCTTGATGGCGATGGCGTGGAACCACTTCTCGGCCTGCGAACGCGTGTTCGTGAACAGCAGCGTGGGCTTGCTCGGATCGAGGTAAGCCAGCACCTCGTCGAGCATCGACAGGCCCATGTGCCCCGCCCAGGGGAAGCGCCGGATGTTGGCCGGCCGGAGCGACTCGACGATCACGGGGCGGTCGATCGGTGCCCGCACGATGGCCGGCTCGGCATCGGTGCCCACGAGCGTGGCGGCGGCTTCGGGCGCGTTGGCGATGGTGGCGCTCAGGGCCCAGCTTCGTACGCCTGGTGCAAAACGTCGCAGCCGGGCCAGGGCGAGTTCGACCTGGGTGCCACGCTTGCTGCTGAGAAGTTCGTGCCATTCATCGACGATGACTGCCTGAAGGTCCGAGAATCTTTTCGATGCCCCTTCCTGAGTCAGCAGGAGACAAAGTGATTCGGGCGTGGTCACAAGCACGTTGGGCAGACTCCGCCTCTGGCGGCTTCGAATCGTGCTCGAGGTATCCCCGGTGCGGCTTTCGACGGTGAGGGGCAGGCCCAAGGCCTCGATCGGGGCCCGCAGGGCCTGCTCGATATCACGGGACAGTGCGCGGAGCGGGCTTATATAAAGGATGGAGAGCCCGCTGGGATTTGCGCCAGCATCGGCGAGCTCCGCCAGGGGGCCGAGAAAGGCGGCGTAGGTTTTACCGGACCCTGTGGGAACGAGGATCAAGCCGCTCTTGCCCGCGGCGTGCAGGGCCCATGACTCCTCCTGGAAGCCGTGGGGCCGCCAGCCACGGTCGGCGAACCAGCCTCGGAGGCGGTCGAGGGTCGACCCAGGTTTTGTTTGGGTTTTGGACATTCCTCTGTCTACACTATGCCCGGTGGCGGCTCGGTCGGGGCGGCCGTTTTCCCACGGAGGGGCAACCATGAAGACCCACCGGCTCGACCCACCGCTCACGCCGATGGCGGCCGCGGTCGACTGGCTGGTGAGCCGGTCTCGTAATGGCAGCCTCGATCTCTCGAAGACGTTGATCGCCACGCCGGGCGCTCGTGCCGGGCGTGTGCTGGTGACGCTGCTGGCCCAGGCGTGCCAGGCGCGGGGCGTGACGCTGTGGCCGCCCCAGACCGTGACGGCGGGTCGGCTGGCCGAGTCGCTCGCGCCGGCACCCTGCCCAGCGGGCGAGGTGCATCGCACGCTGGCGTGGCGTGTGGTGCTGGGCGAGGCTTCGGAAGACGTGCTGCGATCGGTGCTGCCCCACGCCGACGATCCGACGCGGTGGGCAGACGAGTTCGCTCAGGCCGCCGAGGAGTTGGCGCGAGGTGGGTTGCGTTGCCGGGATGTGGCCGATGCCGAACTGCCGCCGCTCGAAGAACCAGAGCGATGGCGTGCGATGGCAACTTTGCAGGAGCGGTACGAGGGTGTGCTTGAGAGCGCGGGACTCGCCGACCCATCGCTGTACGCGATCGATCATGCCAGTCAGGCGGGCGCTGGGCTCGAAGCGATCGTGCTGCTCGGGTGTGTGGACCTCACGAACCTGGCGCGCACGCTGTTGAAGAGTGTCGCGTGTGAGGTGCATGTGCTCGCTTCGCACGATTCCGGATTGCATGTGGATGGCGTCGTCGATGAGGCGTACTGGCGCGAAGCCGGGATCGAGGTTGATCCGCAAGACGTATTTGTCACCAATGGCCCGGAGGAGCAGGGCGCCCTGGCCGTGCGAGCCGCGGCGGACCTTGGCACGAGCGGGATCGGCACGGCCGACGAGTCGCTTGCCGGATCGGTGCGGCGCGCGGCCGAGGGGCATGGGCTGAGCGTCCATGTCGCGTGGGGAGCGCCAGCATTGGCATCTGGGCCCGGGCGATTGCTCGGCGACATCGGCCTGGTGCTGCGCGAGCGGAGCTTCGTGGCGATGGCCCGCCTCCTGCGGTGCCCGGCCGTCGTGGCGTCATTCGCTGCCCGAGACGCGAGGTTCGGGCAACTCCCACGAGCGTTGGACGACTACGAAGCATCGGCGCTTGCAACGTCCGCGTTCGGCCAGTTGCCGGTCGGCCACGATCGAGTGGCGCGCGCGCGGCGGGTCGTGGTTCATGCGCGCAAACTGGTGGCCCGGGCGATTAAGCCGTTGCGTGGCAAGGCACGGTCGCTGCGCGAATGGGCTCCTTGCATCGAAACCGCCCTGGTTTCGATGCTCGAGCCGGCTCAGGACCAACTCGGGCAGGCTTCGCTGGCGGCGGTCGAGGCCATCGGCCAGCAACTCCAAACGCTCGCGTCGCTGCCCGACTCGCTCGATGTAAAACCGATGTGTGCGCACGAGGCGATCGCCCTCGTGCTGGCCCAACTGGCGCAACGCGGCGCCCCAAGCGAGCCCGGCGGCGAGGACCTCGACGTACTCGGATGGCTCGAATTACCCCTGGACCCCTCACCCACCATGGTCGTCATGGGCGCGCACCACTCGGCCCTACCCGGCGCGAGCACGCCAAGACCGCTGCTCACCGAAGGGCTCCGACGATCTCTAGGGTTGCCGGGTGAATCTCGCAAACTCGCCCGCGACGCCGCGAGCATGGCCACTCTGCTGGCCGGCAATCGTCGCGTGCGCTTCGTGCTGGGCACGGTGGATACGTCTGCCGAGCCACTCCTGCCCAGCACGCTGCTGCTGCGTGGATCGGGCGACGGCCCGGCCCGCGTGCTCGAGCGCGTGCGGCAGGCGTTCGAAACTCCCCCTGCAAGCGAAGTGATCCCCGAGTGCCGCTATCGCGTACGCGTGACGGTCGGCTCCCCCATCGTCACCAGCATGGCGGTCACGAGCTTTCGGACATACCTCGAGAGCCCGTACCTGTTCTACCTGCGCCACGCGCTGCGGCTGCGCGAGGTCGAGCCGCGGCCGCTCATCGCCAGGCTTGAAGCAAACACCTTTGGCACGCTGCTGCACGAGGCGCTGCACCGATTCTCGGCCGAGCCCGACACGCGTGAGGTCAAAGACGAATCCACGATCCGCCAACTCATGCACGCCGGATTATGGGAAGCAACCGAGCGGCTCGCCGGCTCGCAGCGCAACGCAACGACACTCGCGCAGATCGATGCGGCCGAACGGCGGCTCGCGGCGTTCGCCAAGGTGGAGGCCGAACGGCGGGAGGCGGGTTGGCGGACGATCGAGGTCGAGTGGAGCCCACGGAATCACCCGATGCTGGCCGACACGGGCGTGTCGCTTCGGGGCACGATCGACCGCGTCGACTGGCACGAGGGCGACCGCACGCTCGCGCTCCTGGATTACAAGACCTCCGACGCGGGGAAGTCTCCCAGGCAGACCCACCGCCGGCGCGACGGCTCGTGGACCGACCTGCAACTGCCGTTGTATGAGATCCTCGCCCGACCGATCGCCGAATTGCACGAGCTGGAAACGCCACCAAGCCTGGGGTATGTCACGCTCGCGGGGTCGGAGGCAAAGGTGCTGCACGCCGAGTGGGAGTTCGAAGAGACGATGAGCGCCCAGCAACTCGCGGCCGACATCGCTCGGCGAGTGCGCGATGATGCGGCGACGGACGAGGTTGGCAAACCCTGGCGCGATGGCCCCATGGCTCGGCTGGCGGGATTTGGCATGCTGCTCGACCAGGAGCACACGCGGCAACCGGCGGGAGTCAACTCGTGAGCGAGCCCGCGACCATCCAGGATTCGTTCGAGGTCGTCATGGCCTCGGCCGGCACGGGCAAGACCTTCGCGCTCACAAATCGCATGGCTGGCTTGCTCGCCCGGGGCGTACCGGTCGAACGCATCCTGGCCGCGACGTTCACGCGAAAGGCGGCCGGCGAGATCCGCGAGCGGCTGCTGTCGCGCATCGCCAGAGCGGCCAGTGACGAGAGTGAAGCGGCGGACCTCTCGGACCATGCGAAGTGCGACCTCGATGCGGCGGGTTGGCTCGAGGTGCTCAAGAGGCTCTCTCGCGGCATCCATCGCGTTCGGATTGGCACCCTGGACAGTCTGGCGCAAAGCCTCGCGCGATCGCTGGCGCCCGAGCTCGGGCTCGCAACGCCTTGGCGACAGGCGTTCGAGCACCTGGAGCAGCAACTCCGCGCCGAGGTCGTCGAACGCCTGCTGGGCGAGTTGCCGTCGGCCGAGGCCCGTGAGCCGATCCGCACGCTGACGGGCAGCGATGGGAACGCCCGGGGCGATGTGAAGCTCGCAGAGCTGCTGTGTGAATCCGGTCAGGAACTGCGACGGGCAGGCGACCGAGCCTGGTCGTGCTTGGAAGACGAGATCGGGCGCGGCCCGAGCATCGACGAAGTCAAGGCCGCCGCGGAACGCCTGCGATTGATCCCGGGCCCGGTGTCGCAGAAGGGCAAGCCCAATGGCCACTTCGTCAACGCGGTCGATTCGATCTCGGCGTGCGTCTGGGAATCCCAATGGGGTGCGTTGCTGGCGAAGAAACTGATGGCCGACTGCGAACTCGACTCGCCCACCTATTACAGGATCGACGTTCCCGGGGCCTGGATTCCCGAATTGCGGACGATCCTGCGCGGAGCGATCCGGGCCGAGCTCGACGCACTGCACGGGCGGAATCTCGCGGCCGGTTCACTTCTCAAGCGAGCCGTGGAACTGGACGATCAGGTACGCCGCGAACGCCGGGCGTACTCCTTGGGAGACTTGTGGCGGGTGCTGGCCGAGTCGGACCTCGAGAGCCAGCAGGTGGCGTATCGGCTCGACGCCCAGTACGACCATGTGCTGCTCGACGAGTTCCAGGACACGTCGGTCGACCAGTGGCGCGTGCTCGAGCCGCTGATCGATGAGGCGGTGGCCGGTGGGGATCGGCCGCGGTCTGTCTTCGTTGTGGGAGACGTCAAGCAGGCCCTCTATAGCTGGCGGAACGCGCAGGCGGAGTTGCTGCCATACGTGGAGCGACGCTGGCAACAAATGCGCCGCGACACGCTGTCGGAAACGTATCGGTGTGCGCCGGCGATCGTGCAAGCAGTGAACGGGTTGTTCGGCTCTTTGACCACCAACGCAGCGTTGACCGATCATACCGCGGCCGCGGAGTTGTTCACCGGTCGATTCGAGCTGCACAAGTCCGCCGTGAAATCGCCATCGCTCGTTCGGCTCGTAGACATCGATGCGGCGGTTGAAGATCCCGAGAGCGAGAAGGAGGCGATCGAACTGGTCGCCGAACGTGTGGCACGTGTGCATGAACAGCGTCGAGACGCGGACATCGCCGTGCTCGTGCGGCGGCAGAAGCCCATCGGGCCCATCGTGGCGGCGTTGGCGTCGCGCGGCTTGCGCGCGGTCTCCGACGCATCGGCGAGCCCGTGCGACCACCCGGCCGTCGAAGCGGTGCTGGCGGCGTTGCACCTGGCCGAGCACCCGGGGGACGGGGCCTCGCGGTTCGCGGTTGCGACGGGCCCGCTCGGGCAGTCGCTCGGGCTGACGCGGTGGGACGACCGACGTGGCGCCCAGGCCTTGTCGCGACAGTTGGGCGAGCGGTTGTTCGAGCACGGGCTGGCGCGTGCCGTGGAGTGGCTCGCGGCGAAGGCCCTGGGGGGAGCGAATGCCCGAGGCCGTGCGCGGCTGTCGGACCTGGTGTCCCAGGCCGAGGCGTACGAGGCCGACGCGGCGGAGTGGGCGGGCGTGGACAACTTCATCGCGTTCGCGCGAACCAGCCGCGTGCAGCCGCGCGGCTCGGGATTCGTGCGGGTGCTGACACTGCACGGGGCCAAGGGGCTCCAATTCGACGCGGTGTTCCTGACCGACCTCGATCAGAGGCTGGCCGCGAGAGGACCGGTGTTCCTGGCTGATGCCCAGGGGCAAGAGAAAAGAGATCCCGCCACGGCTCCGACGCGGATGAGCCTGCCGGGATCGAAGGAACTCCGGGAGTACAGCCCGACGCTGAAGGCGATGCACCAGCGATGGCGTGAGCGCGCGGCGTACGAGGAACTGTGCCTGCTCTATGTCGGCATGACGCGCGCCAAGACGCACCTCGAACTCCTGGTGCGCCCCAGCGAGAATGGGCTCGGCGCCGTAGCTTGGAACGGGCTGGACGCCAGTGGCCCCGAGCATGAGATGGGTCAAGGCGGCTGGCTCGCGAGCACCGGCGGCGCCTCTGCCGTGCGCGACCAGGTCACGCCGCCTCCGTGGGCGGCCGCCGAGTCGGTTTCGAAGGCTCGGGCTCGATCGCCCGAGCCGTGGCGGGTTGCCGTGGTTCAGCCCTCGAGCCTGGGCGTTCGGCAGGGAGTCGCCGACCTTCTGGCCTTGGACGCACCGGCCGCGGACCTGGGTACCGAGGTGCACCGTCTGCTCGAGACTGTCGAGTGGCTCGAGGACATGCCCCAAGACCCGATGGAGTGGGTCCAGGAGCACGGGCCGCGAACCCGGGAAGCCGCCGCCCGTATCAAGGCGGCCATCGAGGCGGGGCCATTGAGAGGCGTGTTGTCCAGGCATGCGATCCTGGAGCGATGGTCGTCGGTTCTGGATCTGTCGGTCGAGCGGGAGCGGAGCCTGGCGGTGGCTGTGGAGATCAATGGCAAGCCATCCCTGGTGCGAGGCCGGATTGATCGCCTGGTTGTTGGGAGGCGGGACGGCCGGGTCGAGCGTTGCCTGATCGTGGATTTCAAGTCTGGGGCGATCAACGAGCGTGCGGGGGCTCAGGTCGAGGTCTACGAGCGGGCGTTGGCCGGGTTGCTGGGGATTTCCGCCGGATCGTGCGAGAGTGAACTGGTGCACTTGGGGCACGCTGGGGCACATCTGGGCGGGGATCTTGAGTTATAGGACGATGTATCCCCCACTGCGGGCGTTCTGAGGGGTCCAAGTAAAAAAAATGAATGCCGATTGCTGGCGTGTTTTGCGATCGGTGGTAGGTTGTGGGTGATAGGTCGCAAGCAGACGACTGATGAACCAAGGCTTTCGGGGCATACGGCCCCGGTCGCGTGAGGAGATGTAGATATGAAGAAGGCTTTTGCCCTCGTCGCCGTCGCCGGTGTTGCCGCTGCCGCCAGCGCCCAGTCCATCACCATGAGCATTGCCGACGCCACCCTGGCCGTCGGTGAGAGCACCACCGTCACCCTGTCGGCCGGCTACGGCGGCACCGACTACGCCATCGCCGGTGTTGCCACCAGCGTGATCGGCGGCGGCGACAACTGGAGCGACCTCGCTCTGATCGCCCCCATGGCCGGCCCCGGCACCAGCGCTGGCGCCACCTCGGGTAACGGCGTGGACGGCATCATCGCCGGCCAGCTGAACTTCCCGCCCGCCATGATTTACGCCGACGCCACCAACCCGATCGCCTTCTGGAGCGCCACCTACACCGCTTCGGCCGAGGGCGTGTTCGACCTGAGCACCGACACCAGCAAGTTCGACGTTTACGTCGCTCGCGATCGCTCGACCAGCGAGAGCCGTCTGGCCGACCTCCAAGAGGGCGCCGGCACCATCACCGTGGTCCCCGCCCCCGCCAGCCTGGCCCTGCTGGGCCTCGGCGGTCTGGCTGCCGCCCGTCGCCGCCGCTAATCCGGCAATTGCGACCAGTCTCTGACTGATTTCACACGATCTCGACGAAAGTCGAGATCGTGTTTTTCTTTAGACCGCTCCAAATCGCGCAAATGGTGTGAGATCAAGACTTTGGATCTGGTTATCCCGATCGAAATACCGAACGTATACCAATTCTAACTGGCAAGCAGGATTAATTATTGGACCGACAGACGCTAAAATCGGCATGAAAGCATGGTCCGAGGCCGCAAATAGGCTTGTCGGCTCCTTTGACTTCGGTTACACTCTGGTTGTCGATCCACGGGTCAGCAAGTCTTGGATCGACGAACTGTTGTTGTGTGAATCTGAAACAAGACAAGGTTTCTTGAGCTCAAGAGGAGAGACCAAGATGAAGACTGCTGCGATTCTTGCCGTTGCTGGTGTTGCCGCTGCCGCTGCTGCCCAGTCCATCACCATGAGCATTGCCGACGCCACCCTGGCCGTCGGTGAGAGCACCACCGTCACCCTGTCGGCCGGCTACGGCGGCAGCGACTACGCCATCGCCGGTGTCGGCACCAGCGTGGTTGGCGGCGGTGACAACTGGAGCGACCTCGCTCTGATCGCCCCCATGGCCGGCCCCGGCACCAGCGCTGGCGCCACCTCGGGTAACGGCGTGAACGGCATCATCGCCGGTCAGCTGAACTTCCCGCCCGCCATGATCTACGCCGATGCCACCAACCCCATCGCCTTCTGGAGCGCCACCTACACCGCTTCGGCCGAGGGTGTCTACGACCTCGCTACCGAGACCACCCGCTTCGACGTGTACGTTCGTCGCGAGAGCTCGCTGAGCGAGAGCCGTCTGGCCGACCTCCGCGAGGGCGCCGGCACCATCACCGTGGTTCCCGCCCCCGCCAGCCTGGCCCTGCTGGGCCTCGGCGGTCTGGCTGCCGCCCGTCGCCGCCGCTAATCCGGCATTGACGGACGCAGATAGATTCGATCCACGCGGCCCCGATGAAAATCGGGGCCGCGTCTTTTATTTACGCTGACCCGGGCAATACCCGCAGGCTTTCGAACTTACAGCTTGAGCACCGCGTGCAACGGCTCGATATCGGGCAGTTTTGCCCTGCCCGACAGCGCGAGCAACTCGATCAGGACCGTCGCCCCAATCACATCGGCCCCGGCCATGGCCGCGAGTTCGGCAGATGCTCGGAGCGTTCCACCGGTGGCCAGCAGATCGTCGACGATGAGAACCCTGCTCTTCCGGGGGATATCGCCCGCGTGAATCTCCAATCGATCCGATCCATATTCGAGTTCGTACTCGACGTGATGGACGGCGCGCGGCAGCTTGCCGGCCTTGCGGATGGGCACGAAACCGGCCGAAAGGGACTGGGC
>JAUHYE010000079.1 GCA_030426395.1 Phycisphaerae bacterium | reverse complement strand
AAAGGCGTTCTGGAAAGCGAGGAAGTCGAAGATGGTGAGTTCGCCGTCGCCGTCGAAATCGGCGAGTTGATCACCGGCATCGAAGAGGTTCTGGTATTGTAAGAAGTCGAAGATGGTCAGCTCGCCGTCGGCATCGAGGTCCGCCAGGCACACGACGAATCGGTTATCTCGGATGCCGGCCTGGTGGGAATTGACCGTCACGCCGTCGGGCACGATGAATACCGGGCGGCCGATGGGCAGGCCGGGCGCGGGGCTGCCGAGGCGCGGCGGAAGGTGAGCGAGCCTGAAGCGCGACGAGCCGGGCGGCACGAGCAGCGTGCGCGTGAGCTCGAAGCGGAGCGACACCGGCGTGTTGACTGGCACGACCAGGCCCTCGATCAGGGCGTGCCGGTCGGGCGCTATACCACTCAGAAAGCCGGAGTATTCGACGCTCTGCTGGCCCTCGCCGTCGAAGAGCACGCGGATCTGACCCGAGCGAACGTCGCCTTCGATTTCGACTTCGAGATCGAGGATGGACTCAATGCCCGCGGCGTCCGGGCGCGGCGGTACATAGATGGTGTTCCCGCCAACGCTGATGTCCAGATCGATGGTGATGGGGTCGGTGCCGTCGGAAGTGAAGACGAGGTCACCGAACGTGACCGAGGAGCGACCGCGCGTGAGGATGTCGGCCACCGGATCGCGCTGGCGGTAGATGTCGCCCGTGACCGCCACGAGCCCGAGGCGGCGGTCGGTGGCGAACGGGAAGCCGAGGTTGATCATTTGCCAATTGGGGTCCACGACGCCATCCGCCTCGGCGAAGACCGAGAACGCTTCGCCCTCGGCGCGGACGACCTCCGGCCCGTCGTTGAACTGATAGGCGAGTTCGTAGATGGGCTGGCCAAACGCCGCACCCGCCAGGGCGACACCGGAAGCCAAACCAACAAGCGATCGAGAGTTGTGACTCTGGGTAAACATGGCCGAGACCTCCGGGCCGCGTGCGGATGCGGCCGCAAGGCGATACCGGCGTGTGATGGGCTGGGTTGCGGCTCTACGGGCAGCCGCCGTCGAAGGCGATGACAGAACAAACGCCCCTGCGACGCAGGGGTGTTTTCGACGCTGGTCAGCGAGCGTATCCTCGCGGCTCGAAAGGAGTTGGACGGCTTCCGTCAGGCGTTAATCATCCGCCCCTCGCTGCCCAGTGCCGCCTCGTGCACGCTCTCGTGCATGGTCGGGTGGGCGTGGACGGTGGCGATGAGTTCTTCGCTGGTCGCTTCGAGGCGGCGCGCGAGCGAGAGCTCGGCAATGAGTTCGGTCGCCTGATCGCCCATGATGTGGGCGCCCAGGATCTCGCCCCTTGGCAGTCCTCGGATGATCTTGCAGAAGCCGTCGGTGTGCTTGGTGGCGATGGCCTTGCCCAGGGCGCTGAAGGGGAACTTGCCGACCTGGTAGTCCTCGTTGGGCTTGAGGCCCTTGGCCTTCAGGGCACGCTCGGTGTAGCCCACGCTGGCGACCTGCGGGTGGCAGTAGGTGCAGCCGGGGATGATGGAGTAGTCCATCGGGATGGGCTCGTGGTCGAGCTTGCCTTCCTTCCAGGCGAAACGCTCGACGCAGAGGATGGCCTCCTCGCCCGCGACGTGCGCGAGCCAGGGTGGGCCGATGACGTCGCCGATGGCGTAGATGCCCTCGAGGTTGGTCTTGTAGTCGATGCGCTGCTCGCCGACGATCGATGGGTCGTAGTCGGTCTTGACGTGGTCCTTGACGGTCTCGAGGCCCAGCTTGTCGTCGAACAGGCCATCGAAGCGGCCCTTGACGCCGATCGCCAGCAGCAGCTTTTCGGCCTCGAGTGTTTCCTTCTTGCTCTCGTCGGGCTTGCCGTCTTTGAAGGGGGCGATGGTGACCTTCACGCCGGCCTTGGTGGTCTCGACGCCGGTGCCGACCATGCCGAGCTTGAAGTCGATGCCGGCCTTCTTGTAGTAGCGGAGCATGGCCTGGCTCACATCGTCGTCCTCGACGGGCAGGATGCGGTCCATCATCTCGACGACGGTGACCTTGGTGCCGTAGGCGTGGTAGAAGTAGCCGAACTCCATGCCGATGGCGCCCGAACCGACGACGATGAGGCTCTTGGGGAAGCCCTTGTTGAACATGGCCTCGCGGGCGCCCCAGATGTTGGGCGACGACCCGAACTTGGCGAAGGGCAGGTCACGCGCGACCGAGCCGGTGGCGATGATGACCTTGTCGGCGGTGATCGTCTCGCGCGGCTTGGCGGCCGGGGTGGCGGGCGCGTCGGTGCGTTCTTCTTCAACTTTGCAGTCGTAGATCTCGATCTTCGCGGGCGTCTTGCCCTTGGCGGGCGAGACGATCTTGGCGCTGGCCTCGATGTGCTCGACCTTGTTCTTCTTGAGCAGGAAGCCCACGCCCTTGTTCAGCTTGTCGGCCACGTCTCGGCTGCGGCCGATGACCTTGGACCAGTCGAAGTCGATGGTGCCGTTGATCTTGAGCCCCCACTCTTCTTTCTCGGCCAGCTTGTCCATGAGCTCGGCGTTGGAGAGCAGGGCCTTGGAGGGGATGCAGCCCCAGTTGAGGCAGACGCCGCCGAGCTTGGCCCGCTCGACGCAGGCGGTCTTGTAGCCCAGTTGGGCGGCGCGGATGGCGCCGACGTATCCGCCGGGGCCCGAACCGATGACGACGACGTCGAAGTGCTTGTCGGCCACGGAGTTGCCTTTCTGCTGAATCGCTGGGGGCTCGAAGTGTTGGAACCAGAGCCGGCAGTCTAGGTGCCGGGGTGGGGGTTTGCCGCCCGTGACGGGGCCGTCGCGGTCTTCGAGCCCGACCGCTGGGACATGGCGATAATCCCTAGAGAGCGAGTGCGGAGAGGTTCGCCCGCCGCCGACCCCGGAGCCGGGCGCTTGGGAGAGGGAGACACCCCATGAATGGGCGTGCTTGTGTTGTTGTATGGGCCGGTCTTTTGGTGTCAGCGGCTGGGGGTGGCGACCCCGTGCTGGTGGCCACCGACGCGCCGTTCGGTTCGGCCATGGTCTACCGCCTGGACCCCGCGACCGGCCAAGTTCTGTCAGCCGTCGACCTGGTTGGCACGGGAACGACCGGCCGCACGCCGCTCGCAGCGCTGGCCTTTGACACCGGCGGGCAGCTGATGGGCTTCACCCCCACCACCGACAACGAGTTGTACCGGATCGATCGCGCGACCGGGCAGGCCACGCGCGGCGGGCGGCTTGGCATCACCGCGCGCGAGGGCGGCATGGCCGTCTTCGCCGACGGCACGATCTACGCCACGCGCACGGGCTCGCCGGCCCGGCTGTTCACGATCAATCCCTCCACCGGCCGCGCGACGCTGGGACCGACGCTCATCCCCGAAACCGACGTTTCGGGCCTGGGCACCCGCAACGACGGAATCCTGATCGGACTGGACCTGCGCACGACCGAGGGACCACCCGCACTACGCGCGATCGACCCCGACACGGGCGAGACGGCCGTGCTGGCCGCGTTGCTGCCCCGAATCGAGCTCTCCGATGTCGGCGGGCTGGAGATCATCGAAGTTGGTGGTGTCGAGACGGGCTTCTACGTCGTCGCGCCAACGGGTGCGGGTGCTGTAGCCCAGCTCTGGCGATTTGATCCGTATACGGGCGCACAAGAGCCCGTTGGCGAGATCGCGGGTGTTGGGACCGTCACCGGCCTTGCGGGCCTGCCGTGCGAGGTGTGCCACGCCGACCTCGACGGCGATTGCGAAGCGACGATCTTCGACTTCCTGCTGCTGGGCAACTGGTTCGACGCGGGCGACAGCCGTGCCGACCTGACCGGCGACGGCGTGATCGACATCTTCGACTATCTGTTCTTCCTGAACATTTTCCAGGGGGGATGCGGGTGACCTCGGCGCGGTCAGAAGCGCCATGCCGCAGAGCAGGTGGGGCACGACGTGCAACCGTCTGAACTCCTGGGTAAACCCCGGAGCACCTTTCCGCAGCAGCGGCAGCAGCCGGGCGGGAATTTCGGCGCATTGAAGATCGGCCCGAAGACGCTCGTGAGCAGTGCGTAGCAACTCAGCAAGATGACGGTCTCCGCGAAAACGGCCCAACCGCCGGGGCCATTGTCCAGTCGATGCCAGGCGTACATGCCAATGAAGCCAAAGAATGCCAGCGTGAGGAGAAGCACGAACACGCAGTAGGCGAATGGCATCTTCGCGTAGTCGCGCCACGACCACGGCTGCGGCGCTGCCTGGGGCGGGTGGCGGCGCATGTCGTGGCGCACGCCGCGATCATCGATCACCGTGGGTGGGCGTTTGGCCGCGGCCGAGGTCGCGGCGGTCTCCAGGTGCCACGCGGCGCCGCACTCGGAGCATTGCACGAAGCCGGCGTTGTCGGGGCCCACGCCCTCAAGGCTGTAACCGCACGCGGGGCACGCGGTCTCGATCGCGATCTGCCGGGCGCGGTAGGCAACGTCGCGACGCTGCAGGATCGCGAACACGAGGATCCAACTGCCCAGCACGATCGCAGAGACGATGCCAAACGGCAGCAGCAAGTCCGACACCGTGTCAGAGTCGGACAGCATGATCGCCGCCACCATGCCGAGCAAGAGCAGCGACCACAGCACCGCCTTGAAGAGCAGGTGGACCTTCGGCATGCGCATCAGCAGGCCAACATTCCACGGCATCACCAGCGGTGGCCGTCGTTGCAACTCCACCGGCTCGCGGCGATCGTCGAGTATGGTGCGCGCCTTGAGCATCGGTCCCGTGGCGCGATCAGGCGGTGCCCGCGAGCTTACGCACCGTCATGTCGAAGCGGCGGACCATCTGCGAATGCAGGGCCCACACCGCGGCCAGGTACACGCCCGCGCTGGCGGCGGCGCCGACGAGCAACGCCACCCGCGCCGTCAGCAGCGAGCCGCCGCCGCCCTGGGTCACCGTCTCGTACATCGCGTCGACGGGCTGCACCATCGCCAAACCGGCCGCGAACGGCGAGAGCCCGAGCAGCGCCGGACCCACGGCCGGAATCGAGCGCCCCGCGTTGAACCCGCACCCGCCGACAACGGCCGCGACGATGGCCGCGACGATGACGGCCCCCACCACCGACGCGATGGCGCCCTTGCTCTTGAGCGACCAGTGCAACCCGATCATGACGCACAGCGCCATGAAAGGCGCTGCGCTGAGGGCCAGCACGATGCCAGCCTCGGGCAGCACGACGGGGATCATGACGTTGTTCCCGATGGCCGCACCAGCGGACACCTGCGCGTTGTCGGGCTGGCCGAAGCCGCCGATGGCCGCGTGGATGCCCGCCAGCAGCATGGTGACGACCGGGACGGCGATCATCGGCAGCAGGTACGCGATCAGGCCGCGCAGCTTTCCGCCGAGGTATTCCGAGGGTGTCACCGGTGTCGTGAGGAGCAAGTCGAGCGTGCCGTCCTCGCGTTCGCGGCTGATGGCGGTGGCCGACATGTTGATGGCCACCAGCGTCGTCACCGCAAGCTCGACCAGCACGATGACGAGGATCGCCAGACGGTAGTCGTCAGAGGTGATGGCCGAGGTGTCGTACGCGATCACGAGCACGAACGCGAGCGCGACGCCGAAGATGATGAACGCCCAACGCGCCAGGATGCGCCCGAGCGTGGCATTGCGGGCCGCGGCCTCTCGCCAGGCGATGGGGTTGTGCCACACGTTTCGCGGCGGGCGGAAGGCCTGGCCGTCCTCGTCGACCGCGCCGGCGCTCAGGCCCAGCATCTTTCGATACCACGGCAGCTTGCGGCGCTCGACGGTCTTGCGGGCCAGCCCGCCCGTGCGAACGGTGAGCGTCGAAGCAGCAACAAGCAGCAGGCTGAGGCCCGAGCTGATCAGGATCCACGCCCGCACCGGCCGTTCGAGCATGAACGCCGCCGGCCCCGCGCGGCTGCCCGCGTCAGCGCTCGGATACACGGTTGGATTGAGCAGCGCATCGAGAGCGAGGAATGGGTTGAGCCCCGTGAGCCAGGTCACGCCGTTGCCGTTGAGCCCCGCGCCCCAGCCCCTGCCCCGCAGCCAGACGTCCAGGCCGTAGGTGATGCCCAGATACGTTACCACGGCAACATAAAAGGTGAATACCGCCCGACGACCCGCCACGCGACTGACGGCCAACGCGATGGCGATCGCCCCCACAAGCAACGCGGCCGCCGCGGCAACAAGATAACTCGCGAAGATGCTCGTGCCCGGCACGCCACCGAAGTACTGCGTGAGCGCGAACAGCGGCAGGCTCGCGAACAGTAACGCCAGCACGAAGAACAGCCGACCCAGCAGGTTGCCCAGCACGATCTGCAGCCGGCCCAGCGGCGTGGTCAGCAGCACTTCCCATGTTCTCGGGCTTGCCTCTTGCGCGATGGCCCCGGCCATGAACACAGGGCTGAGCACGCAGATCAGGAAGATCTGCAGGTACGCGACATAGGTGAACGTGCTGGCCCCGGCCTCGGACAGGTCACGGAACGACGTGGCGCCGCCGCTGCTGCTGGTCTTCACCAGCAGGGCCCACAGCATGACCAAGACCAGCAGCGCCAGGTAGGCCGCGCGGATGTACATGTGCCGGCTCCGACGGGAACCGTTCTGGACAAGGCGCACGGCGATGGGGTTGGCCGGGCCCAGGCCCAGGAGCCAGCGGAGGAATACGGGCATGCGGGTCGATCGTACCTGGGTTGTCGGACGCTGGTTGCGGTGGGGTTGTGCGGATTGCCGAGTTATATCACCCTAACAAATATAGGCTATCAATTTAGGCAACGCGCATCTGACAATATTTTTATAATTGAGGGTTTTTATGCATGGCTTGCGGGCCAGATTTGGTCATACTACTGCCAACAGATACCCACCGCGGCGTCTTAGGAGGGCGCCGTGACGGGTGAGAGGAGACAGACATGCGTAAAACCGTTCTTGTGGGGGCCGTTCTGGCCCTGGCTGGCACCGCACTGGCCGGTGACCTGGATTATCTTGGCGACACGACTGGCATGCCCACGTTCAACCGCCCGACGAGCCTGACCGCCCTGAGCAGCTTCGCCACCGAGGTGGCCTGGGAGGCCATGCAGATCGCGGTGAGCGCCGATGGCGATTACTCGATCATCAGCGACCAGTCCAACTTCGGCTCGGTGTGGGACGGCTACCTGCTGGTCTACCAGGACGGCTTCGACGCCGCCAACCCTCTGGACAACCTCATCGCCCTCAACGATGACTACTTCGGCACGATGGCCGCCGGCACCGGCGTGGGCTATTCGGGTCTGGACGCCGTCACCCTGAGCTCGTCCAGCACGTACTACCTCGTGCAGACCGGCTTCGGCAACGGCGACGAGGGCCCCTACCAGATGAGCATCAGCGGCCCGGGCGACATCCGCAAGGTGCCCGCTCCGGCCTCGCTGGCTCTGCTGGGCCTCGGTGGTCTGGCCGCCACCCGCCGCCGCCGCTAAGGCGACGCGATCATCCCGAGAGAATTCTTTCGAACGCCCCGCGGGGCGTTTTTTCACGCGCTCGCCAATTTGAGGAGAACACCATGAAGCCACTGACCATCGCCTGCCTGCTGGCCGCCCTGGCCGGTACCGCTCACGCCCAGCAACTGGAGTACCTGGGCGACACCACGGGCCTGGAGCGATTCAACCGTCCCACCAGCCTCAGCTCGCTGAGCAGCTTTGCCACCGATGTGGCCTACGAAGCCGTGGAGATCGAGGTCTCGCAAACGGGCCAGTACACCATCCTGAGCGATCAGACGAACTTCGGCTTCCTTTGGGATGGCTACCTGTTGGTGTACGAAGGGGGCTTCGATCCCGCGTCGCCGCTGGACAACTTGCTCGACCTCAACGACGACTACTTTGGCTCGATGCTGCCCGGCACGGGCGTGGGCTACTCGGGGCTTGAAGACATCACCCTCACCGCCGACGTGCTGTACGTCGTCGTGCACACCGGCTTTTCCAACGAAGACCAGGGGCCCTACCAGGCCCAGATCTCCGGCCCAGGGTCGGTTCGTGTTTTTACCTGCTTCGCCGACATGAACGGAGACGGCCAGCTCAACATCTTCGACTTCCTCGAGTTCCAGAACCTCTTCGATGCCGGAGACCTGGATGCGGATTGCGACGATGACGGCGAGTTGACACTCTTCGACTTTCTGTGCTTCCAGAACGCCTTCGACATCGGCTGCGAGTAAGACCGGCACGGGTCTTTCCCTATTCGGGGATCGTGGCAACCCTGCCTGCGAGTACTACAAGGGCCCTTTGGCGGGGCCATTCCGGGGATTCCACCGTGAAATGCTCTTGCGTCTGGACCCAGGTTCCGGTATTCTGACAGAATCTGGCTCGTAGGGGAGATGATCGGCCTGATCCTGATGTTCGAGGGCGGCTCTCCCCGCCGGTTTGCGCGTGCGCGATGTGTGTGGCCATGCGACGGCCGGTTACTTCAACACATGAAGGAGTATCTCGTGGGACGCTTGACAACCGCACTCGTGGTCCTGGGCATGGCCGGCGCGGCCTCCGCCCAGACCGTTGAAATCCTGGCCGACCTGACCCCGGGCGACCCCGTGATGGGCGACTTCCCGGCGGATCTGGTGTTGGGCGAGGAGACACCCACCACCTGGGACTTCTACGAGGTCACCGCCGCGGCGGGTGACCTGATCCGCATCGAGGTCGACCGCCTGACCGATTCGCTCGACCCGGTGTCGGCCGCGTTCTTCGGCGAGGTCGGCGGCCAGACCCTGCCGCCCGATGGCACGTTCATCCTCGACGCTGCCGACTTCCTGCCGTTCACCTTCATCGAGTCGGGCGACGACGACGACCCCCCCGCGACCGGCGCCGGTCCCTTCGGCGACCCGAACTACACGTTCGTCGCGACCGAGGCGGGCACGTACACCATCATCGTCGCCAGCTTCGCGAGCGACCCGGGCACGCTCGAGTACGAGGTGCGCGCCACGATCGGCAACGCGCCAACCGTGCGCCTGGAGTACCTTGGCGACACCACCGGCGGCGAGCGGTTCAACCGTCCTTCGGGCCTCACCACGCTGAGCAGCTTCGCCACAGACGTCGCCTACGAAGCCGCCGAGATCGAAGTCGCCGAAGACGGGTTCTTCACCGTGCTCAGCGATCAGACGAACTTCGGCCTCCTCTGGGACGGCTACCTGCTGGTCTATGTGGACTCGTTCGACCCGTTCAGCCCGCTGACCAACCTCATCGCCGTCAACGATGATTACTTCGGCTCGCTGCTGCCGGGCACCGGCGTCGGCTACTCGGGCATCGAGGACGTCGAGTTGCTCTCGGGCGTGCCGTACATCATCGTACAGACCGGTTTCGACAACCCGGACGAGGGCCCTTACCAGATCCAGGTGCTGGGTGACTCCGACGTGAGCATTTTCACGTGCTACGCCGACTTCGACGGCGACGGCCAACTCACCATCTTCGACTTCCTGGGCTACCAGAACGCCTTCGACGCCGGCGAAGACCGCGCCGACTGCGACGAAGACGGCTCGCTGACCATCTTCGACTTCCTGTGCTTCCAGAACGCCTTCGACGCGGGCTGCGAGTAAGTACCAACCGGAATCCCCCGGATTTTGACACCAGGTCGCCCCGCAACTTTGCTTGCGTGGGCGGCCGTTTTGCTGTAGACTGCACGTCGTAGCGTCGGGCCTGATCCACGGCCAAGGCGACGCCCGCGCCCGGCGGCCACAGGCCGCGACCGCCCCGCGCCCTCCCCACCCTGCGGCCGTCTGGGGTTGCGAACATGCGGAGCGTGGCAGTGTTGATGTGTGCTCTCGGCGTGGCGCCAGTGGCACTCGGCCAATGCGACTGGCAGACTCTGGCCGACCCGGGAGCCGAAGTGTTCGAGGGCCTCTTCGAGCCCGAGGTGCGCTCGATGCTCGAAGCCGACCTTGCCAGCGGCCGCTTTGTCTTTGCCGGCGGGCTGTTCACACGCATCGGCGGTGTCGACGCCACCACGGTTGCCGCTTGGGAAGGCACAAGCTGGCAAAGCGTCGGCGGTGGGCTGGAGATCTCCGGCCCGGCCCGATTCGAGAACCCACCGGTGCTCAACGACATGGCCGTATACGACGCCGGAGAGGGACCCGACCTGTACGTCGTCGGCGCGTTCAACATGACCGACCCGTTCGGGGCCGCCATCCCCGCCGACCAGATCGCGATGTGGAACGGCGTGACGTGGCAGCCCGTGGGCGGCGGGCTAGGCCCGGTCGGTTTGTCGGGCATCGGCGCGCAGCCGACGGTGCTCGAGGTGTACAACGGAGAGCTCTACGCCGGCGGCTTCCTGCGCACCGACTTCGGCTCGCCCGCCGACTCGCTCGCGCGATGGGATGGCGTTTCGTGGCGTGACGCCGGGGGCGCGTTCCGCCTGGCCAGTGGCGACGTCGGACGCACCCATGCCATGGCGGTGTACGACGGCAAGCTCTTCGTCGGCGGCTCGTTCGCCACCGCCCCGGGCGGCGTGGTGGCGAGCAACCTCGCGAGCTGGGACGGCGCGAGTTGGTCCACCGTTGGTGGCGGTGTCGATGGCGAGGTGTGGAGCCTGGCGGTCCACGACGGTGCGCTCTTCGTCGGTGGTAGATTCGACAACACCCGCTCAGGGCCCGCCGCCAACATCGCGCGATGGGATGGCGCGGCTTTGATCGCGCTGGGCGATGGCGTCACGGTCGTCGAGAACGGCGCCGTGCTGAGCATGCACTCGCACATGGGCTCGCTCTTCGTCGGCGGGGCTTTCTCGCACGCCGGCGGCATCGACTCGCCGAATCTCGCCCGATGGGACGGCGTGTGGTCCGCCGTCGACGGCCCCATCACAGGCACGCCATCGCTACCCTGGATTTTGCCGGCGGTGCACACGCTCTCGTCGGCCACACTGGGCGGTGACGGCCTTCTCGTCGGCGGCTACTTCGACGAGGTGGCCGCGGGCGTGCGCGCCGGCTCGCTCGCGAAGCTCTCGTGTGAATCCTGCTACGCCGACTTCGATGGCGACGGCGCACTGACCATCTTCGACTTCCTGGGTTTCCAGAACGCCTTCGACGCTGGCGAAGATATCGCCGACTGCGATGGCGACGGCTCGCTGACCATCTTCGACTTCCTGTGCTTCCAGAACGCGTTCGACGCGGGCTGCGAGTAAGCACGGTCGACTCGAACACGAAGAAAACGCCCGGCCGCATCACGCGACCGGGCGTTGTTGTTTCAGAACGCAGGACTCACATCAGGTCGACTCGGCTCCCGCCGACACCGGGTGGTCGCCCTCGCTGCCGTCGCCTTCGCCCTCGTCCTTGGGCGGCTCGGGCAGCTTCTCGGCATCGAAGTAGAGGTTCTCGTCCTCGCCCTTGCGGGTAACCTTCAGCAAGGTCCGGCCCGAGATCTCTCCCGACAGCAGCATCTCGCTGAGCGGGTCCTCGATGTATTGGCCGATAGCACGACGCAGGGGTCGGGCGCCAAAGTCCGGGCTGTAGCCCTTGTCGATGAGGAAGTCCTTGGCCGCCTGGTCGAGCTCCATGGTGATGTCCTGGACTCGCAGGCGGTCGCCAACCTTCTTCACCTCGTACTCGATGATCTGCACGAGGTCGTCGCGGGTCAGCGGACGGAACACGATGGTGTCATCCAGGCGGTTGATGAATTCGGGGCGGAAGAACCGCTCGATCTCCTTCATCAGGATGCCCTTGATGTTGTCGTAGTCCACGTCGGCCGTCCGCTTCTGGAAGCCGAAGCCGCCGCCACCCTTGATCAGGTCCGCACCGATGTTGCTGGTCATGATCATGATGGTGTTGCGGAAATCGACGTTGCGGCCGAACGAGTCGGTCAGGCGTCCTTCCTCCATGATCTGGAGCAGCATGTTGAAGACGTCGGGGTGGGCCTTCTCGACCTCGTCGAGCAGGACAACCGAGTACGGCCGGCGGCGGATACGCTCGGTGAGCTGCCCGCCCTCCTCGTAGCCGACGTACCCGGGGGGCGCGCCGATGAGGCGGCTGACGTTGTGCTTCTCCATGTACTCGCTCATGTCCAGGTGGATCAGAGCGTCCTCGTCGCCGAACATGAACTCGGCCAGCGCCTTGCTCAGCAGCGTCTTACCCACGCCGGACGGGCCGACGAAGATGAAGCTGCCCATCGGGCGCTTGGGGTCCTTCAGGCCCGCACGCGCACGCCGGATGGCGCGGGCGACGGCCTTGATGGCGTCCTCCTGGCTGATGACCTTCTTGTGCAGCTCGGTCTCGAGCTTGAGCAGGCGGTCGGCCTCCTCGCTCTCGAGGCGTTGCAGCGGCACGCCGGTCATGCTCGACACGACCTCGGCGATGATGTCCTCGTCGACGGTGCCGTCGATCTCCTTGGACTTCTCGCGCCAGGTCTTCTGGATCTCTTCCTTCTTCTTGCGGAGCTGCTCGGCCTGGTCGCGAAGCTCGGCGGCGCGCTCGTAGTCCGCGGCCTTGACGGCCTCGTCCTTCTCCACGCCCAGCTTCTCGACCTCGCTCTCGATCTCGGCGAGGTCTGGCGGCTTGCTCATGCTCTTGATGCGTACTCGCGCACCCGCCTCGTCGATCACGTCGATCGACTTGTCGGGCTGCACGCGGCCCGAGATGTACCGGCCGCTGAGCTCGACGGCGGCCTTGACGGCGCCGTCGGTGATGCGCACGCGGTGGTGCTGCTCGTAGCGATCGCGCAGGCCCTTGATGATCTCCACCGTCTGCTCGTCGTTGGGCGGGTCGACGGGGATGGCCTGGAAGCGGCGTGCGAGCGCGGCGTCCTTTTCGATGTACTTGCGGTACTCGTCGAAGGTCGTGGCGCCGATGCACTGGATCTCGCCGCGAGCCAGCGCGGGCTTGAGCACGTTGCTGGCGTCGATGGCGCCCTCCGCGCCACCGGCGCCAACGAGCGTGTGCAGCTCATCAATGAACAGGATCACGTTCTTAGCGCGACGCACCTCGTTCATGACGGCCTTGATGCGCTCCTCGAACTGGCCGCGGTACTTCGTGCCGGCGACCATCATCGCCAGGTCGAGCACCACGATCCGCTTCTCGTGCAGGATCTCTGGAACGTCGCCCGAGATGATGCGCTGGGCCATGCCCTCGACGATGGCGGTCTTGCCGACGCCGGCCTCGCCCAGCAGCACGGGGTTGTTCTTCGTGCGGCGGCACAGGATCTGCACCACGCGCTCGATCTCCTTCGCACGGCCGATGACCGGGTCGAGCGTGCTCTCCTTGGCCAGCTCGGTCAGGTCGCGACCGAAGCTGTCCAGTGCGGGCGTGCGGCTCTTGCCCTTGCGGCCCTCGCTCGGACCGCTGCCCGAGACGCCCGCGCTGGCGAAGCCCTCCTCGCTGCCGCCCGAGCCCTCGCCCGAAGCGCCCAGCAGGTTGAGGACCTCCTCGCGGACCTCGTCGAGCTTGAGCCCGAGATTGCGCAGCACCTGGGCGGCCACGCCGTCCTGCTCTCGCAAGAGGCCCAGCAGCAGGTGCTCGGTGCCGACGTAGTTGTGGTTCAGGCTCCGCGCCTCTTCGATGGCATACTCGATGACCTTCTTGGCGCGCGGCGTCTGGGGCAGCTTGCCCATCGTGACCATCTCTGGCCCGGCCTTCACCAGCTTCTCGACCTCGAGCCGCACCTTGCGCAGGTCGACGTCGAGGTTCTTGAGCACGTTGGCGCCAACACCCGAGCCTTCCTTCACCAGACCGAGCAGGATGTGCTCGGTCCCGATGTACTCGTGGTTGAGGCGCTGGGCTTCCTGATTTGCGAGGCCCATCACCTTGCGGGCCCGGTCTGTGAACCGTTCGAACATTGCCGCACCTCCAAGTGGATTGTACCGAACGCAACCCGGTCAATCCGGATCCCCAGGGCCCTTGGACTCCCCGGGGGTCTGCCGATTGTCGTAAGGCACCAAGCCCGCCGACCATCGACACATTCCGGGGTATCGGTTGCATGGCCCATGCCAATTGGTCAAACCGAGCCCGCCGGAGCGCACTTTCTGCCCGAGAGGCCCACATAGGCCCCACGGGCCGATCGAACGGGCCCGAAATCCAGGCGAGCCCGGCCGATCCATGATCGGACCATGCCCGCCCTGCCGATGCGGCAGGGCGCCGAAGCCGATCGGTCGTCTATACGTTTGGTTATGGGGTCCGGGTCGATCGGGTTGTCAGCCGAGGGTCGGCGACAATCTCGATAGGGATCACCCGTTCATCCTCCGACCCGTCGGCGTGGTCGCGCAGCACGACCTTGAGCTGGTACCGCCCCACCGTCAGCCGATCGGGCAGATCGATCATGGTTCCCAGATAGATCTCGGTGCGCGGGCGATCACTGCGGATCGAGACACGCTCCTCCTGCCTCCGCCACGCCAGCATCGATCCGCGCTCGTTGTAGAGCTGGAGTTCGATGCCCAGGGCCACTTCATATGCACCCGGGTTCGACGCGCTGCCTTGGCTCGCCGGCTCTGCGGTCAGGCGGCTCTGGAAGTTCGCCGGCTCGGTGTAGACCAGCATCCGGGTCGTTCGGCCTGCCAGAAACTTGTACGTCTCGAACGGCTTGTACGCCGCGAACCCGTAGATGTCCGTCGCCAGGGCCGCGTCGTTGATCCGCACGGGCAATACCGAGGCCAGCTTGCGGTTCGCCTCGTCGATCGCCACGCCGATGCGACTGGGTGCGTCGGCGCGGTCGCCGGTCGCCATCGCGTCGAGCAACGGCCCGAGCAGCTCGGCCAGCTCACGCTCGGGCGGGCTGAGGTTCTGGCCGG
>JAUHYE010000003.1 GCA_030426395.1 Phycisphaerae bacterium | reverse complement strand
GCTCGCCGAGCTGCGGCGCGCGGGCGTGCGCTCCGTGCGCGTGGCGACCGAGCAGACCTCGCTCACCGGCGGGGGGCCCTGACCCATGCGCCGCGCCCGAGACCCACGCCACGTCTACGGCCCCAACCTCGCGCCCATGGTCGACGTGGTGCTGGTCATCCTCATCTTCTTCATGGCGTCGATCGTGTTCGTCGGGCCCGAGTGGTTCCTGCCCGCGGCTTTACCCGACGAACGAACGCCCGACGAGACCGAATCGCAAGATCCCTACGCCCTGCCCGATGCCACGCTCGACGTGCGCGTCTCGATCGAGGGTGGCGCCCCGACCGTGACGGGTCTGGGCCCCGGCTCGATCGAGCTCGACAACTTCGAGGACCACACCCGCGCGCAGCTCGCCGGCGCCAACGCCGAGGCCATCAAGATCCGCCTGAGCGCGGGCGAGGGCGTCGCCTGGCAGCACGTGGTGACGACCCAGGACATCCTCACCCGCGTGGGCATCCGCCAGATCGCGCTGGACACAACCGCCAACTGAACCGACCACACGTGGCCCGATCGCACGCCGCGATGGGCCATCGGTGGCCAATGCCCACCACACACGCACTTCCACCTTGGTGGCGCGGCGATTGCACGGTACATTGCAGGAACACAGGACAAGATCCGGAGGAGAACCCGTGCCATGCGTTATGCCTTTGCCGCCACCCTGCTAGTCTGCGCTGCCCAATCCCTCGCCCAGCTCGGCTGGGAGCAGGTGCCCGTGCCGCCCGTGGGGGGGAATTTCGCCACCGTCTTCGACATGAGCGCGTCGGCCGACGACGACGTGTGGCTGGTGGGCGAGCACACCACCGGGAGCCTTCCCTGGAAGTACTGGAACTACGCCCTGCACTACGACGGCACGGCCTGGACCCGCATCGACCCGCCCGACCTCGACGCCGACGGCGCCCACAACGAGCTGGCCGGCGTGCTGGCGATCTCGCCCACCGAGGCCTACGCCGTCGGCGACACCAAGTGGCTCGGCGCGCAGGAGCTGGTCGTCTACCGCTGGGACGGCGACCAATGGGAAGTCGAGGCGCGCAACATCACCGGCCAGGCGTCCTGGTTCAACGACATCGACCGGGCCGGTGACGACATCTGGGCCGTGGGCCTGTGGACCAACCCCGCCCCGCCGCCGACGATCACCTCGCTCCCATTGGCCCTCCGCCGCGAGGGCGGGCTGTGGGTCCGCTACGACGTGCCCCCGCTTGCCGAATTCGGGCGCGGCCTCAACGACCTGCACGCCGTGGACGGCATCAGCGAAACCGACGCCTGGGCGGTGGGCGATGCCAACCAGACCTTCACGCCCGGCCCCAGCTTCGGCTTCACCATGTTCGCCGTGCACTGGGACGGCCAGCGGTGGACGCTCGACCAGACCATGCCGCGCACCGAGCTGACCACGCTGCTGGACGTCACGATGATCGCCAGCGACGACGTGTGGGCCGTGGGCTATCACGCCCAGCCGGGCACCAACCAGCCGCTCATCATGCACTACGACGGCGCCACCTGGACACGCACCGAGATCGACCCCTTCCCCGGCGACGGCGCCATCCTCCGCGAGGTCGTCGCCCGCAGCGCGAGCGAGGTCTACGCCCTGGGCGTCATCGACGGCGTCGAGACCATGCCACTGGTAATGCGCTACGACGGCAGCGAATGGACAGTCTTGGAGAGCCCAACCACCGACGGCAGCGGCGAGCAGTTCATGGCCGCCACGCTCACCCCCGCGGGCACCATCTGGGGCGCGGGCCTGTACTCCTTCGACGGCCGGCCCTTCACGATGCGTGCCAGCTTGGCTACCTGCCGCGCCGACCTCGACGGCGATGGCGAGCTCACCATCTTCGACTTCCTCACATTCCAGAACCTGTTCGACGCAGGCGACCCCACCGCCGACTTCGATGGCGACGGTGACCTGACCATCTTCGACTTCCTCGCGTTCCAGAACGAATTCGATACCGGCTGCGCCTGATTCACCGCTCACACCACGAGAGAGGAACCCATGCGACTCCCACGCCACACCCTGACAACACTCTCGATATGCGGCCTCGCCTTTGGTGCCGCGACCACCCACGCCCAGGACTGGGAGTTCATCCCCACCACCAGCCCCTACCCACAGAACATCCCCCAGGGCAGCGACGCCCCCGCCGACGATGAGGTGTGGGTCGTGGGCAACAACAACTTCTTCGATCCGATCCCGCATTACTTCGAGTTCACCTTCGTCATGCGCTTCGATGGCACGGCCTGGGAGTTCGTCACACCGCCCGAAATCCGCGGATCCTCGTTCTACGGCGTGATGAAGATGCCCGACGGCGAGCTCTTCGTCGTCGGCGCATACCAGCCCTCGGGCCCCGAGTCGCAAACGCTCTTTCTGCGCTACGACGGATCTTCGTGGACGCTCGACGACAGCCCCACGCGCCGCGGCGGCTCGATCTTCCAGGGCATCGGCCGTGCGGGCGGCGACGTCTGGGCCGTGGGCGGCCAGACCACCCTCGAGCCACCGCCCTCGGCCACCGGTCAACCCATGGCCGCGCGATGGGAGGGCGACCAGTGGGTGCGCTACCCGGCCGTCGCCTTGGGCACCGGCGGCCGCGCCATCAATTCCTTCCGGGCCGTCGCCGGCGCGAGCGAGGACGACGCCTGGGCCGTGGGCCGCGGCGAGCAGACCGGCACCGAGGGCTTCGGACCCACCGCGATGATCAACCGCTGGCAGGGCGAACGCTGGGAGCTCTACGACATCGGCCTGCGCGACGTCGCGCAGCTCAGCGACGTCATCGCGCTCGCTACAGACAACGTCTGGGCCGTTGGTTCGCGCAACATTGACGGCCTGGGCAGCCAGCCGATGATCCTGCACTGGGACGGCAGCGACTGGGACTTCGCCGACGTGCCGATCATGCCCGACGGCCGGGCCGACCTGCGCGCCATCGCCGCCCGCTCGCCCACCGAGATCTACGCCTCGGGCACCGACGCCGACCCCGACGGCTACCCCCGCGCCCTCATCCTGAAGTACGACGGCACGAGCTGGACACGCGTCGAAGCCGCCACCCCACCCGATGGCTTGCAGCAGTGGTTTCGCACGATGTCGGTCACCCCGAGCGGCGACGTGTGGGCCATGGGCCAGTACTTCCGCCCCGATGAGAGCGCGATCCACGTCACCACGCAACGCCTGCCCGCCGGCGCCACCTGCCGCGCCGACCTCGACGGCGATGGTGAGCTCACCATCTTCGACTTCCTCGCCTTCCAGAACCTCTTCGACGCCGGCGACCCGACCGCCGACTTTGACGGCGATGGCTCGCTGACCATATTTGATTTTCTCGCGTTCCAGAACTTGTTCGACGCCGGCTGCGACTAAAGGAGAACCACATGCACCGAACCGCACTCACCGTTGTTGTCGCCGCTTCGTCGGCCGCGCTCGCCCAAGACTGCCAATGGCAGCACGTGCCCGCCGTCCCCGAGGGGGACTTCTCGAGCGTCTTCGAGGACGTCGCCGGCTCGTCGCCCACCAACATCTGGGCCGTCGGCAGCACCACGAACTTCGCCTTCCCCTCGCTCGACACCCGCGCGCTCATCGAGCGCTACGACGGCGAGCAGTGGTCGATCGTGCCCCACCCGCTCGACCCCGATAACAACGCCCTCGACGCCATAGTCGTGGTGAGCGAGAACGAGGTCTACGCCTTCGGAGACCACAGGATCCCGAGCCTGGGCACCAGCGCCCAGCCGCTGTTCATGATCTGGGACGGCAGCGAGTGGGAGGTCGGGCCGGGAATCACCATCACGATTGGCGGCGGCATCTTCCACGACGCCATCATGATCGACGGCGAGCTCTGGGCTTTCGGCCGCCGCACGCGCACCGATCCGCCCCCCGCACCCGGCGGCTACCCGCTCGCCGCACGGTGGGACGGCTCTCGCTGGATCGAGACCCCCCCGCCACTCAAGGCCCTGCACGGCCAGGACTCGTTCAACACCATCTTCGGCGTCGACGCAACGAGCGCCGACGACATCTGGGCCGTCGGCACTGCGCACCAGCAGGCGCGCTTCACCGGCGATCCCGACGCGTTCTACACCCACTACATCACGCACTACGACGGCAGCACCTGGCGCATCATCAACGATGCGCCCAACCCAACGCCACAGTTCACGAGCATCAGCGACGTCGCCGTCTCGGGTTCGGACGTGTGGGTCGTGGGCTACCACAGCCCGGGCACGGGCAACGAGGCTTACCTCGCCCACTTCGACGGCACGACCTGGACACTCGAAGACCTCTCCTGGCTGCCCGGCTCGGGCGCCATCCTCCGCGGCGTGACCGCCCGCGCGCCCGACGACGTCTACGCCGCCGGCCTCATCAGCGATGGCGGCGGCTTCCCCAGCCCGCTCATCCTGCACTTCGACGGCGCCTCGTGGACCCAGATGCCCGTGGGCCCCACCGACGGCGAGAACGAGCAGTACTTCGCCATCAGCACCATCGAAGGCGGCGACCTCTGGGCTGTGGGCAACTACTTCACGCCCCACGACGCCCCACTCTCCCACCGCCTGGCGTGCGACACCTGCCGCGCCGACCTCGACGGCGACGGCGAGCTCACGCTCTTCGACTTCCTCGCCTTCCAGAACCTCTTCGATGCCGGAAGCAGCGAGGCCGATTTCGACGGCGATGGGAGCCTAACTCTGTTCGATTTCCTCGCGTTCCAGAACGACTTCGACGCGGGTTGTAGCTAGGCCAACCCCAGCACCGCCGTCGCCACGCCCAGATAGATCAGGATCCCACTGATATCCATCAGCGTCGCCACCAGCGGGCTGCTGATCGTCGCCGGGTCGAGCTTCAGCTTCTCGAGCAATAGCGGCAGCAGCCCGCCCAAGAGCGCCGCCCACGTCACGATGCACAGCACGGCAATGCCCACCGAAACGCCCACGCGCAGCGGCTGGTCGGTGCTGGCCAGGCCGATGGCGTTGACGAGCCACACGATCCCCACACCCATCACACCAAGGGTCAGACCCAGGATCGCCCCCGTGACCAGTTCCTTACGCGCCACGCGCGCCCAGTCACTCGGCGACAGCTCGCGCAGCGACACCGCACGAATTAGCAGGCTCGCCGCCTGCGTCCCCGTGTTTCCACCACACGAGATCATCAAGGGCACCAGCATTGCCAATATCAGGTGCGTCTCGAGCGCACCCTCGAAGCGCCCGAGGATCGCGATGGTGAACACCTGCACCACGAACAGCACGCCCAGCGCGATGCCACGCTTGCGGAGCATTGCCAGCAGCGTCGTCTTGATATATGGGTCGTCCAGCGCCTCCATGCCGCCGAGCAAGTGGATGTCCTCGGTGGCCTCTTCTTCCACAACGTCCGCAACGTCATCGATCGTCACGATGCCAAGGAGCACGCCCTTGCTGTCCACCACGGGCAGCACCGTGCGGTCGTAGTCCAGCATCGCGCGCGCTGCCTGCTCCTGGTCGTCGGTAGCGCGGAGCGCCTGGTACGCGTCGTCCATGATGTCGCGCACCGTCTCGTCCGGCTCGGCCAGCAGGATCGAGCGGATGTGCAGATCGTCGATCAGCTTGCCCTTCCCGTCGATCACGTACACCCAGTGCACCGTCTCGGCATCACGCCCATACCGCCGGATGTGGTCGAGCGCCTGAGCGATCGTCCACTCGGGCCGCAGCCGCACGTAATCGGGCGTCATCAGGCGGCCGACCGACTCCTCGGGATATCCCAGAATCTGCTGGGTCACCCTCCGGTCCTCGGGCTTGAGCTGGCTGATCAGCCGAGTCGCCGCCTCGGTGGGCATCTCATCGAGCAGCGCGGCCCGGTCGTCGGGGTCCATCGACTGGAGCATCGTGCGGGCCGATCGATCGCCCAGCGCCTCGATGATCGCCTGCTGGCGGTCGAAGGTCAGGTCGGCGAACGCCTCGCCGGCCAGCTCCCGCGGCAGCAGCCGGAACGCCACCGCCGCCTCGGCCGGCTCGAGCAGGTCCAGCACCGCCGCCACATCAAACGGCGGCATCGACGCCAGCGACTCGCGCAGCTCCCGATACCGCTTGCCCTCGATCAGCTCGCGGACCTCGACATTCAACAGCTCGGCGGTCGGATTCATCGCCGGTATGGGAGCCCCGACCGCCGTCAATAGCAAGCCCGCCGAGCGCGAAGATCCGCTGAAACACCCGGGCCCCTTTGGGCCTATCCTCCCCGCCGGTGCATCCGCCGCGTGGTGGCGTGCGGATCGGCCCATCTCAGGGCTCCCCCCGGGAGCCGATTTGTCGCATCTGGTCTTAGGGTAACCCCGAGTTAGACCGACCAAACGCTGGAGCGAAGCGCCATGGCCAAGCTGTTTTACTCGATGGAAGAGACCTGCCAGAAGCTCGGCAAGAGCGAGGAAGAGGTCATGGAGCTCGTCGACTCCAACCGCCTGAGCAAGTTCGTCGACGGCGACAAGCTCATCTTCAAGGTTGACCAGGTCGACCTGCTCGCCGACGGCGACAGCGAAGACGACGACCTGCCCGGCTTCGCCGACGATTCGGGCCTCGGAGCCGGCATCGGCCTCGAGGAAGACTCGGACGACTCGGCCATCGGCTTTGCCGACGACGACAGCTCGGGCGACGCCAAGGAGCAGACCGGCATCAGCATCTTCGATGCCGACGAGGTCGAGGAGGCCGACGCCGCCGCCCAGACCCAGATGACCGCCGCCCCCAGCTTCGGCATGGAGACCACCGCAGACCCCGCCGCCTCGGGCAGCGGCCTGCTGGACATGACCCGCGAGGCCGACGATACCTCGCTGGGTGCCGACCTGCTCAGCGACTTTGACATGGGCGACGGCGAGGGCTCCACCGTCGGCGAGGGCGTCGGAGCGGGCGGTGGCGCCCTGTTCGAGGACGCCGGCACCTCAGCCAGCCAGCCCACCGCGGTCGTCTACGCCGAGGAGTCGCTCTCCCCGGTCGCCTCGATGGCCACCATGTTCGCCTGCCTGGGCCTGTTCCTGGTCATGGCCTTCGCCTTCGCCCTGATCGTCTCGATTACCACCGGCGCGGGCGTCATCATGGAGCTGATCGGCGGCATGAGCATCGCCATCCTGGCTGGCGCTCTGGCTGGCGTCGTGGTCCTCCTGGCCATCATCGGCGCCCTCGTCGGCAAGATGACCAGCTGAGAAGCCCAGGACTACCCGCGTCAGAACTCGACACAACGGCCCTTCACGGGGCCGTTCTCTTTGCGCCAGCCCTGTCGCAACTTGTGTGGACAACATGTCACTAGCGCTCGCGAGTGGTCGACCAGGAAGCATGCCAGCAAGCCCAGCCGCGCGCCCTTCCCAGGCACCAGCCCACAAGCGCGCCTTGCGACAGCCAAACGTCCCGTATCCATACAATGCAAGGCCTTGTATAAACGCTACTTGTGTGGATACATGGCCGAGCCATCCACAATCCGACACCTGTAACGAATACGACGATTACTTTCTTTCTATATATAGGGTAAAGAAAGAGGGAGCCAATCCATTGCGGTGCGAAGTTGTCCTTGTGGATAACTCGTTGGTGCTTTGGGGGCCGTTTGCGCTCCCTTCATAATCCACCCTGGCACCTGGGGCACCACACGGTCGTCCGCTGGGCCAGCATGCCGCTCTCCAGAACCTCGCCGCAGGTCAGGCACGCCTGCCCTGCCCGTCCATACACGGCGTGCTGGAGCTGGAACGCCCCGGCCTGCCCCTCGGCCGCCCGGTAGTCCCGCAGCGTTGAGCCGCCGGCTTCCACGGCCAGGCGTAGCAGCTCCCGGAGGGCCTCGCCTAATCGCAGAGCCCTCGGTGCCGAGATCTCGCAGGCCAGCTCCGCTGGGTGGATGCCCACCCGGTGCAGGGCCTCGTCGGCGTAGATGTTGCCCACGCCTGCCAGCAGGCCCTGGTCGAGCAGGGCCGCCTTTATCGGCCGCCTCGCCTTCGCCAGCAGTCCGGCCAAGTGCTCGGGCGGCAGAGTGAGGGCGTCCGGACCGAGCCCACGCCACGGCGGCAGCTCGTCTCGGGTTTCGGCAAGCCACAGCCCGCCGAAGCGCCGGGGGTCGCGGAATAGCAGCCGCGAGCGATCATCCAGCCGCCAGGTGGCGTGGACGTGGTCGGTGGGCAGCCTCGCACCCGCCGGGGCCCAGAAGAGCTGGCCGCTCATGCCCAGATGGACGCCCAGGGCCCTGCCGTCGCTCGCGATGATCGCCAGCAACTTGCCGCGCCGGTCGACCCGCTCGATCGTTGCATCGGCAAGCAACTGGGCCGCGCGGAGCCTGCTCGGCCGAACAACCGCCCGCTGGCGGGCGAACCCGCCGGGTGGGTCCTTGGGTCCTACTGCCACGTCCCGCCGGTGCAACGTGGCGTCCACCACACGCCGGCCCAGCAGCCTGGGCTCGAGCGTGCGTCTCAGGTGCTCAACCTCGGGCAACTCGGGCACGGGTCAGGGTATCGAGGATCATCGGGGCTGCCCCAAGGTCGGCCGCGGGTGGCGGGTGTACCCTCGCCCTGCCCGGGCCGAATCTACCCCGCCCGCGAAGGACCTCCCCGATGGAACGTCAGGCATTCGAAGCCATGGCCCTGGAACACCTCGACGCGGTGTACCGCCTGGCGTACCACCTGACCCGGAGCCCCGAACGGGCCGACGAGCTGGTCCAGAACGTCTACCTGCGGGCCCTCAAGAGCGAGACCTGGACGAATTTCGAGGAGCGCGGCGGCGGCATGCGGGCCTGGCTGTTCACCATCGCTCACAACGCGTTTTATTCGGACCTCAAGAAGCAGAGCCGGCGCCCCACCCCCGTGGGCGAGTTTTATGAGGAATCCGACGGCGAGCTCACGCCGGGCGAGGCCTCCCCCGCCTGGGACCGGGCCAGCTTCGACTGGGACCAGGTCGACGACGCCCTGAAGAAGGCCATCGAACAGCTCAAGCCCGAGTTCCGCGAGATCCTGCTGCTGTGGGGCGTGGAAGGCCTGAAGTACCGCGAGATCGCCGAGATATTGGAAGTTCCCATCGGCACGGTGATGTCCCGCCTGCACCGGGCGCGCAAGCTGGTGGCCGAGGCGCTGGCCGCCGACTCGGACGTTGCCGAAAGGCTTGGAATCAATCGACTTTCCCGGGATGAAAACGGGAGAGAGGAAAGTTGACCACTGCGAGCGGCCCCGCACGGCGTCTGGGGAGACCCGTAGCGAGCCCGCCCGGCATCATCTCGGACCATTCGACCCGGACACCCGCACCGGTCGGCCCGCCAGCAGTTTTGGAGCGGCACGCATGAGCGACCACGACACCGGACCCAACAGCCAGGGCCCAGACGACAACCTCCGAGACTCTCTCGATTACGCCACGCTGGGGCGCTTGGTTCGCCTCGCCGCCGACGGCGAACTGTCCGACGAAGAGGCCGCCGCGTACGCCCGCGCCAAGTCCACCAACCCCGAGCTCGAGCAGCACGAGCAGGCCCAGCGCAAGCTGCGCGCCGCCGTCGGCCGTTGCATGAGCGGTGAAGACGCCGCCTGTCCCCAGGCGCTGCGCGATCGCATCGCCGCCATGACGGGCGCTGCGGGCGAAGCCCAGCCCGCCCTCAAGCTCAATCCCACGCCCGCCGACGTGTCGGTGGCGCCCGATGCCGAGCGGTTTCCAACCTGGAAGCGTGTCGTCGCGCTGGCCGCGTCGATCGTGATCATCATCGCGGTTTCGGCTTACTTCAGGCAGGCCGGCCCCGCGCAGCCGGGCGGCGGCCCGGGCGTGGCTATTGCCGACGAGGCGCCAACCGGCCTCCAGCTTGCCGGCTTCATGCACACCGAGCACACACGCTGCGCGAGCCATCCCGCCAGCATCCGCAAGTTCACCGAAGACGACCTCGAGAAGGTGCCCGAGGCGTTCCGCGATGTGCTAGGCAACGGCTTTACCAAAGAAGACATCCTTTTCAGCGACGCCAAATTCGTGGCCGGCGGCAAGTGCCAGGTCCCAGGCAAGGGCCCGTCGGTGCACCTCATGTTCCAAGCGATCAACCCGCAGGGCGACACCGTTGGCGTCAGTTTGTACATCCAGCGCTGCGGCGACAAGCGCTTCGAAGAGGGCAAGGCCTACACCGTCGGCGCCGAGTCGACTGACGGCAGCAGCGTCATCGGCTGGCGCCACGATGGGCTGGTGTACTACCTCGTGACCTCGTCGCCCGAGACCACGCGCACGCTGGCCACCAAGCTCAAGGCCCCCGCCCTGGCCGGCGCGATCTAATTACCCACAAACCTTGATCGAGAGCGGGCTGCGGGCATCGAACCCCAGCCCGCGTTCGAGCGCGCGCGCCAGTTGCAGCAGGCCCGCCTCGTCGAACGCTCGCCCCACCAATTGCACGCCCACGGGCAGCTTCACGCCATCCACCTCGACCAACCCCGCCGGCACGCTGATCGCCGGCAAGCCCGCCAGGTTCGCCCCAACTGTGAACGCGTCCTCGAGGTACATCGCCATCGGGTCGCCCAGCTTCTCGCCGAGCCTGAAGGCCGGCGTCGGTGTTGTGGGCATGAGCACCGCCCGTGCACCGCTCGCAAAAATCGCGTCGAAGTCGTTCTTGATCAGCCGCCGCGTGCGCTGGGCCTTGCCGTAATACTGGTCGTAGTACCCGCTGCTGAGCGCATGCGTGCCCAGCAGGATGCGCCGCTTGACCTCGTCCCCGAACGCCTCGGTGCGTGAGCGCACGTACAGGTCTTCGAGCCCCTCGCCCTCGCGTAGCCCGACGCGCCGCCCATACCTGATGCCGTCATACCGCGCGAGATTACTCGATGCTTCCGCTGGCGCGATCAGGTAGTACGCCGCCACACCATACCGCGTGTGTGGCAGCGCGCCCTCGTCGACACCAACGCCCGCATCGCCCAGCACCTTCGCCGCTCGCTCGAGCGCATCGGCGATGCCGGGATGGACTGATCCCTCCGTCCGTACGACCGCAACATGCTGGCCCTTGGCGTCGGCTTCGATCGCCGAACTAAAGCCATCAACATCCCGCGTCGAACTCGTTGCGTCGTGCGCATCATGGCCGGCGATGACCGAGAGCGCCGCTGCGGCGTCTTCCACGTTATGGGTCAATGTGCCGATCTGATCCAGGCTGCTCGCGAACGCAACCAAGCCATACCGCGACACGCGCCCGTACGTCGGCTTGAGCCCCACCAGCCCGCACATGGCTGCCGGCTGGCGCACCGAGCCGCCAGTATCGCTGCCCAGCGCCATGCCCACCACGCCCGCGGCCACGGCCGCCGCGCTGCCGCTGCTGCTGCCGCCGGGGGTTCTTTCTATGTCCCACGGGTTCCGCGTGGGGCCGAAGGCCGAGTGCTCGCCGCTCCCGCCCATGGCGAACTCGTCCAGGTTGGCCTTGGCGACGACGATCGCGCCAGCGGCGAGCAGCTTCTCGACAGCCGTCGCCGAGTACGGGCTGCGATAACCCCCGAGCATCCGGCTCGCGCAGGTCGTACGCCCCGGGTAGGCGTCCTGGCCAAGGCAGATGTTGTCCTTGATAACCACCGGCACGCCCGCGAGCGGACCCATTTCTTCGCCGGACACCCGCCGGTCGTCCACGGATGAAGCATGGGCGATCGCCGCCTCATGGAAAACATCCACGAACGCGTTGATCTCGGGCTGCACAAGATCGATGCGCGACAGGGCCTGTTCGACGGCCTCGCGGGCCGAACATTCTCCGCTCGCGATCCGCCTGGCTGTCTCGGTCATGCCCGGCTGAGCCATCGGTCGATGCTCCGTCTATCCCGTTCCGGCCCGATTCCGGAAACCCGGGCAAACCCGCCCGGCCCAGCCGACGAACAGAAGAGCGAGGCTAGGCCGCAAACGCCCGGCCGCCGACACGCGTACTCACCCCCGGCGATCAATGACGCTCGCCAGGACCCCAGCCGAAGGCCAACGCCGATGCCGACCAGCCACCCAGTCAGCCACCTGCGAGACGACCGATTCGCCGGAGCGTTCACCGCCATCGTGACGCCCTTCACCGAGGACGGCAAGGCCATCGACACCGGTCGCCTGGAAGCCCAGATCTCGCGTCAGGCCGAGGCCGGCATCGCGGGCATAGTCGTCGCGAGCGCTACCGGCGAGAGCCCGACGCTGAGCGAAGCCGAGTATCGCACGCTGGTGCGAAGCGCCGTCGAGATGGGCAAGGCCCACGACCTGGTCGTCGTCGCCGGCACGGGCAGCAACAGCACGGCCCAGGCCGTCGAGCTGCAACGCATCGCGATGTCGCTGGGCACCGACGCGGGCCTCAGCGTGAACCCGTATTACAACAAGCCCACGCAAGAGGGGCTCTACGCCCACTTTGCCACCATTGCCGAGAGTGTCGAACTGCCCATCATGCTCGGCAACGACCCCGCCCGCACCGGCGTGGCGCTCGAGCCGGCGACCATCGAGCGGCTGTACGAGAGCCCCTGGCTGGTGAGCATCATGGATGTTGCCGGCGGGGCCGAGCTGGCCAGCGACGTGCTGGCCCGCTGCCCGGGCATCGCACTGCTGAGCGGCGACGACGGCTCGACCCTGCCCCTCATGTCGATCGGTGGCGTGGGCTGCGTCTCGGTCGTCAGCAACATCGCGCCCAGGCGGACCGCTGCGCTCTGCCAAGCCATGCTCGATGGTGACCTGGCCACAGCGTGCGACCGACACGCCGAGTTGTTCCTGCTCGCCCGCATCATGTCCCTCGAGACCAACCCCATCTGCGTGAAGGCGGCGATGGCGATGATGCACCTGGACACCGGCCAGGTCCGCCTGCCCATGACCCAGCCCACCGAGGCGACGAAGCGGGCCGTCCACCAGGCCCTCGAGCGTGCGAGTTTGCTCGAGGCGACGGCGTGCTGAACCGTTAGCGATACTCCGGGTTCTCGAACCCGAAACGCTCCCCATCCTTCCACTTGTCGCGCTGGTTGCCGAAGGCCGGGACACCGCCGGCGTCTTTGAGCATCCGCGCGAAGTGCAGAAGGTTCCACGTCATGATCGTGACGTTGCGATTGGTGAAGTCGTTGTCCTGCGCGCCCGAATCTTCATCAAGATAGCTCGGCCCTGGGCCGGCCTCACCGATCCAGCCCGCGTCGGCCTGCGGCGGGATGGTAAAGCCCACATGCCCGAGCGAATACAGGATGTTCATCGCGCAGTGCTTGATGCCATCCTCGTTGCCCGTGATGATGCACCCGCCGACACGACCGTAGAAGTCGGACTGGCCCTTGCTGTTCAGGTCGCCCGAGTTGCTGTACAGCCGCTCGACGATGCGCGTGCACACCGAGCTCTTCTCGCCGAGCCAGATGGGCGTGCCGATGACCAGGATCTGGGCGGCCATCACCTTCTCATGGAGCTGGGGCCATTCGTCCGTGTCGAAGCCCTCCTCGGTCATGTCGGGTTGCACGCCGGGCGGGATGTCGTGGTCGACGGCCCGGATGGTCTCGACCGACACGCCCAGCTTCTCCATGATGGCGATCGAGCGATCCATGAGACCCTGCGTGTGGCTCGTTCGCGGTGATTTCTTCAGCGTGCAGTTGATGAATACCGCGCGAAGATCGTCGTACTTCGCCGGCGCTCGCTCGGTCAGGCTCTTGGACATCGCAACCTCCTCGCGGGCAGTCTACCCGTGCGAGGCGGCTTGCTGCTTCGTATGAAAGAACAATCAGCCCGGACCGCGCAGGAAGCGGGTCATGTCGCGCATGAGCAACTCGCCGCGGCGGCGCTCCAGCGGGCTGGCGTGCTGGCCGACGTTATTGCTCATGACCTCGAAGATTCGACCCACGATGCGTGACGGCGGGCCGTCGCCTTCCTTGATCGCTTCCTCGTCACGCTGGGCCTGGCGGCGCGCGCGTTCGAGGCGTTCCTCGGGCGTGCGGTCGCGAACGTCGCCGCCCATCATTTCCATGGTGGTCTCGAACTTCACGAACGCCTCGGCCAGATACTCGTCGCGCCCCTCGGGCGGCACGTTCTGGTACTCGACGGCCATCGAGTCCCACAGCTCGATTGCCAGTCGGCTGGCGTTCTCTTCGAGCTGCTCGCGGGCCTTGCCGCGGATCGAGCCGGCGAAGGCCGCCAGCATCAGCGAGTCGCTCGAGCTCATGCTCTCCATCCGCTGCACGAGCATGCCGACGAGCTCCAGCCGGCGCTCGAGCGGGAGTTGATTGAATTCGTCCTGCAACAGCGTGAAGTTCATCAGCGTGTCGATGCGCCCGTTCTCGTAATCGGGCACGGGCATCGGGCGGAAGATGAAGTACCCCGCCACGCCGGCGATGACGAGGAACGCCGCCGCGAACGGCCAGCCCTTGCGCGACCAGCGGCGCCAGTTGTCGCCGTTGCGCAGCGTGTTACGCTCGAAGTCGGCCACGCGCTCGCGGATCGCACGCACGTTGACGCGCCGGCCATCCAATTGGCCGAGCGTCTTGAGCATGTCCTCGTGGATGTTCTTGTTCATTGGAAGCCCAGCAGGCGGCCGATGTCGCCGAAGAGGTTTTCGGCGTCTTCGGCGGCCAGTTCCTCGAGCCAATCCGCCCGCATGGATGGAAAGTACACGGCGTTGCGCGCCGGCGCCCCGGCCCGAAGCTCGTGCCAGTCGTCGCCGCAATTCAGCAGCGGAAACGGCGTGCCGCCCTCGGCCTGCAATTCGAGCGCGCGCGTGACGGCCTTCTCGACCTGCGGGCTCTCGGCTGCGAAGAACAGCTCGGTGGCGGTCATCGCCTGGCCCGGGAAGTACTCATAGCTGGTGCCCGTGCTGGCCCACAGCGCGGGGTCCTTGCCGCCGTGGTCGCTCGGGCAGCGGTAGCACGAGTTCTTGCCCAGCACGAAGTCGACGTCGGGGGACGGCCGTTGCGGCACGGGCGTGTCGAGGTACTGGCTCAGCACGTCGAGCAGGCTCGGGTCGCTGCCGCCGCCGGGCTCGCCGGTGTGGAAGGGGCGCACGACCGGCAGCACGCCCTTGGACTCGGTGTCCATGTACATCTGGGTGCCGATGCCGATCTGGGCGAGGTTCGCCAGGCATTGCGTGCGGCGGGCGCTCTCACGTGCGCCGCTCAGGGTGGGGATGAGGATGCCAACGAGAACGCTAATGATCGCGATGACCGCCAGCAACTCGATGAGTGTGAAGCCCTTGCGCATGCCCGGCGTTCCTCCGCTCTCGTCAGATGGGGAGCGCGGCGCGCTTGCCCTGGGCCTCGTCGACGATCCGCCGGGCGAGCGGCGGTTGCTCGTCTCGGACGGCATCGGACTGTTGGGCAAACTTGGTCGCGAGTTGCGGATCGGCGTCGAGGGCCCGCTGGACGCCTCGCGCGATCGCCCGACCGGCCCGACGGAGCTGCGCGCCGCGAGCGAGCGATGCCGCAAGCCCGGCGCCAAGGACGAGTGGGAGGCGGTAGGGCTCGGGCACGAACGGCGCGACCGCGCCGATCGTCCGGGTAACGGCTCCACCAGCCGGGTCGTGCTGGTAGTCGGCCGAGGCGCTGATGGCGTGATCGGTCGCGGCGAGTTGGTCTTCGAGGACGGTGAGCTGGGTTCGCCAGCCGTCGGCGAGATCGGCCGGGGCCGACGGATCTTCCAGGGCCTGGCGCAGGGCATGCTGGCGAGCGGCCAAGGCATCGCGCAGCACGCCAAGGTCCTGGCGCGCTGAGTCGATCTGGTTGCGCATGGCGGCCTGGTCAACGCAGCCCCCTGTCACGCTGATGGCGGCAAGGCAGGCGAACAACGCCGCCAACGCCATCCAATTCTTCGGCCGCAGACGGCCGAGAGCCCCGAGGAACCTCTCCCCAAAGGGTAGTCCCGCCAGTGTGTTGCGCGTTACGAACGGATGCCGGATGGCTGGCGAGCATGCATGGGCATCGGCCGAATCCTGAACGGTCTTCATGGGAAACCCCCATCGCGGGCCCGCTGGCGATGTCACCGCCGCCCGTGCGGGCCCTGGGGCCGGCGGCTGGTGGTGGGGGTTGTGGGCATTTCGAGCATACCGGCGGGGCCGGGGGATGCAAGCGTATTTGGGTGGAAGGCCGGCAGATTGCGCGCGGGGGCGGTGGTAGGAGTTAGAAATATCGAGTGCTCGGAGAGAGGTTCTCGTGCTCAGGCACTCGGCTCGGTCAAAGCCAGTGCCCGAGCCATCTGGTGATTCAGCGCGTGGCCCGACTTGGTCGCCACGATGTCGGCCTGGATCGGCCGGCCGGCGAGTGTGAGGTCGCCAATGGCGTCGAGCAACTTATGGGCGGCGGGCTCGTTGTCGAGGCGATAGGCGTTGTCGATCGGGCCGTCCTTGCCGATGACGAGCATGTCGGCGGGGGTGAGCCCCTGGAAGAGCCCGGCGCTTTGGAGCGCGAGCGCCTCGTGCTCCATGCAGAAGGTGCGGGCGGGGGCGATCGTGCGCTTGAAACCTTCGGGCGAGCCGTCCCAGGTGATGGCCTGGGGCTCGAGGTACGCGCCGTCGCCGTAGTCGAGGAAGTAAGTGATCGACCAGCCGGCCTGAGCGCGCGGCTTGGCGGTGATGGTTGTGCCGTTGTGCTCGACCGTGAGCGGTTCGTTGATCGTGATGGGGTCGACCGTGGTGCCGAGTTCTTTGAGGCCGGCCTCGAGGATTGCGTCGACGAAGGGCTGGGCTGAGCCGTCGAGGATGGGGACCTCGGGGCCTTCCAACTCGATAACACAGTCGGTGACGCCCATGCCGGTGAGGGCCGAGAGGGCGTGCTCGACGGTGCCGATGACGGTGGCGCCGATGGCGAGGTTGGTGCTGCGAGCCGGTCCTGCGGCGAAGGCGGGGTGGATGGGCTGAGACGAAACCGCGCTGTGGTGCACGGGCAGCGGCGACGTGAGGCCGTCGTGGTTGATCAGCAGGCCGCTGGAGCCGGGCTTGAAGGTGATGGTCGCGGGCTGGGACGTGAACAGGCCGGTGCCGCTGAGCGTGGCGGCGGCGGCGAGGGTCCTTCGCGTGACCGGGTGGGCGGTCATGCGTCGCGGAGCCGCTTGCGGAGCTGGCGCATGTCCTTGGAGAGCGTGCGGAACTGGGCGTAGTTGGCGGCGGCCTCTCGCGCTGGCATGGCGGGCGTGCCCATCCAGACCTCGCCGGCCGGCACGTTGTTGATAACGCCGCTGCGTGCGCCGATGGTGGCGCCCGCGCCGATGGTGAGCCCGTCGCTGACCGAGACATTGCCGGCGATGGTGGCGCCGTTGCCGATTGTGACGCTGCCGGCGATGGCGCAGGCGCCGCAGATGATGACGTGCTCGCCGATGTCGCCGTTGTGGCCGATCTGGCAGAGGTTGTCGATCTTGGTGCCCTTGCCGATGCGGGTGTCGCTGAGCTTTCCGCGGTCGATGCAGGTGTTGGCGCCGATCTCGGCGTCGTCTTCGATGACGACCGCGCCCAGGTGGGGGATCTTGATGGGGCCCTTGGGCCCGGGCAGGTAGCCGAAGCCGTCGGCCCCGACGACCGCGCCGGGGTGCAGCGTGCAGCCGTTGCCGATAGTGCAGCCGTGCTGGACGACGACGCCCGAATGCAGCACCGAGCCCTCGCCCACGGTCACGCCCGGGCTGAGCGTGACGCGAGCCATGAGCACCGCGCCGGGCGCGACGCGGCAGCCCGCGCCCACGACGCACAAGGGGCCGATGGCGGCGCCATCGACATGGGCCGAGGGATCGACCACGGCCGTAGGGTCGATGCCGACTTCGGGGATGGGCGGGGCGGCGTGCTCGGCGAAGGCCTCGAGCAGGGTGAGCAGTGCCCGGTCGGCGTTGGGCACATAGAGGATGGCGCGGTCGGTGGTGTCGCCCTCGTCAAGTTGGACGCCCTCGGTGACCAGGGCGGCCGAGGCGTTGGAGGTGGCCCAGGCGGCGGCGTGGCGCTGGTCACGAATGAAGGTGAGGGCCCCGGGGGTGGCCTTGTCGAGGGGGGCGATATCGGCCAGGGGGATATCGCTCGGGCCGACCAACCGGGCCTGGAGGACGTCTGCCAGCGTGCCTGTCGTCGTGGCCTTGGGCCTGGCTTGGTTCATATCACGGGATTTGGCTGGAGCGGGCGTTGGCACGGGGCAAGCCTCGACAGGTGGGAGATCGGTGGGCTATGGCAGCGGGCGATGGCGTTCCGTGGCTCTTCAGCCCCCTGCGGCGTACTGGTTGTTCATCTGCTGGACCACGCTGTTGGAAATGTCCACCGACTCGCCGGAATAGATGACTCGGCGGGTTTGGATGAAGTTCTCCACAAAGTCCATGGCGTTCTCGGCCCGGACGTTGGGGTTGCGGGGCACGGTGAGGCCTTGGCCACGGTGGATGACCACTTCCCAGCCGTCGCGTTTGGCGACGGTCTCGACGGCCTTGAGGGCCTTCTCGTAGAGCTCGGTGAGCACACGGGCGTTGTCCTCGGATTGCCAGCGGATGAGCATGGTGCCGCGGAGCTCGCGGAATCCGAGCTTCATGTTGAGCTCGCGGGAGGTCTCGTCGAAGGCGTCCGAATTGGGGTCGAGGCGCTTGAGGTCTTCCTGGAGGCCCTCGATCTCCTCGGTCAGTTGCTCGATTTCGGCGGTCTTCCGCTCGCCCTCGGCCTTGATCTTCGTGGTGATGTCGTTGAATTCTTTGAGCTGGGTGATGACCGAGACCATGTCGATGGTGGCTACCGGGGTCGCCGGGGCGCGCATGGTGGCCGACGCGTCGGCCTGCGGGCGAAGGAGGGCGACGGTCGAGATCGCGACGGCGATCATCGCGAGCAGGCCGAGGCCGGTATTGGTGCGGGTGGTGGCGATGGTGTTTGCCTTGGGGAAAGCTGGCATGGTTCAAGCCTCCTGCTGTGCGGGACAATCCGATCGCTCCGCGACCGGTGCGTACGCGTCCGATGTCGTGTGCACGCCCGGGGGCGTGCGCGAGCCCCAGCACGGCGATCGGCCCTTGAGAATCCGGGCCGCTGGCACGCCGCAGTGGGGATTCTACACCCATTGAAGATGCGGTCGGGAGGTATTGTCGGCGAAACGGGCAAAAAAGCTGGTGGTTACTTACTTATGTTATCGGTCTATTGGCAGTCTTCATTCGGGTCGATGAGAACCTGCGGTGGGGCCGATGTCGTACCTGGAGCAGGGAGGCCCGGGGCCTATCCTTACAGATATCGTCCAGACGGAGCGATCGGGCTGGTGCGAAGGGAGGCCGGTGATGCGGCAGGTATATGCAGGCGTTGGTGCGATCTTGCTTTCGGCGGGGCTGGCCTTGGGGCAGTACGCGCTGGGCGATGGGCACGCGCTCGACCGCAACAGCCGGGTCGGCGGCGAGGGCATCAACAGCCCCACCCGAGACCTCAACGCGGAGATACGCTTCCGCAACGCCTTGGTCACCGGCAACGTGCCGGGGGGCATGGGTTTTCGCGGCATCACCGGGTATGGGCTTGAGTATGACTTCCGCGGACGCGTGGGCTCGGACGACCTGTTCAGCTTCCGGCGGGACTCGTTCACCAGCGGCCTGGCGGGCACTGGCATCCGCGGCACCGAGGCGCTCCAGTACCAGTTTGCTCTGACGACCGGCAATCAGTTGCCCCGGAACCTCCGCGGCAGCCTGCTGACGTCGCGAACGGGCGAGCGGGTGACTCTGTCGTTGCCGTCGAACCCAGTTGAGCGCGGGAGCGGCGATGTGGACGTACGACGGGCCACCGCCGAGGAATTGGGACAGTTCGAGCCCGGCACGCTGCTCTCACTGCGGTCGATCTCGGCATTCCGGGCTGGTCGGAGCCTGGGGCCGTCGATGCTGACGATGGTCGAGGGGCCCGAAGGCTCGACCCAGGGGCTCGTGTCTTCGCCGCTGCGAGGCTTGGCGCGAGAGCGACTGCTGGGTGATAGCGAGACGAGCGATGAGCTGCAAGAGAACCAGCCGGGCGATCGCCTGGACAGGGAGCCCGGTGATCCGTCGCTGCCGCAAGATGGCTCGGACGAGACAAGCAGACGCGGTGTTGGCGGGCTGAATCCGGCGCCGGGGTTGGGCGTGATCGGCGACCTGCGAGAGCGGTTGTCGATGGACTTTGCCGCTCGCGCGCCGGGCGCGGAGGCGACTGAAGGAGAGGATCCGTCGGCCGAACCCGAAGGCGCGGCGGCCATGCGGGGGGGCGATCCGTTCCTCGAGCAGTTGGCGAGCCTGCAACGCGTGCTGCGCGAGGGCGAGTTCGGCGCGTCCGACCCCGTTGCCGAACTAGGGGCCGAAGGTGGCGAGGGCGCGGCAACTCCTGGCGTTGGAACGGCGATGTCCGATCATGTGAGCGGCTGGAAGGAGCTGGTCGTGACGCTCAAGCAGGGCGCGGGCACGGTGGAGGTGCCGGCGCCAAAGCTCGACCGCGCGTCGGCGTACGACCTGCATGTGAGCCGGGCCAAGGATATGCTGTCGGAGGGCCGGTTCTTCGAGGCCGAGCAGCGATTCACGATGGCGCTGGCGGCGCGGCCGGGCGACGCGATCGCTTCAATCGGCCGCGTGCACGCGCAGATCGGGGCCGGGCTTGATCTGTCGGCAGCGGTGAACCTCAAGGCGTTCCTGGTGGAGCACCCCGAGTTCGTTGGCGCGAAGTACGAGCCCGACCTGCTGCCCAGCGACGAGCGGCTGGCCGTCGCGTCGCGCCGGCTGACCGAGCAATTGACCGGCGAGGGGGCCGACCGCGCCCGGCGTGAGACTGCGCTGCTGCTGGCGTATGTTTCGTTCCATCGCGGTGATCGGCCGTCGACCGTGCTGGCGCTCGAGCGGCTTGGCGAGGGTGCGGCCGGTCGTCGCGACCCGCTCACGCCGCTGCTGCGAGCCGTGTGGCTCGACGATGATGCTGAAGCGGAAACGGATGCGGGCGCGGGGGTGAACGAGGAGCAGCCCCCGGCCGAAGAACCCGACGGCCAATGAGCTGGCGGTTGGAGGCGCGGGGCGGGGCGCGATGGCGGAAGGCATGACAACACAACCCGCCCGCAAGCCCGCGCGTATCGAGGACGACCCGGGGCTTTCGATCACCGACTTCCTGAGCGATGGCGGCTTCGTGCACCTGTGCGCGACGCTGTCGGATTTGCTGGCCGCGCCGGTGCGGCTGCTGGATTCTCAGGGTCGCGAGATCGTGCCTACCGACGACGAGGCGGTCACGTGGCGGTTGGTCGACCCCGGGCCCGACCCGGCGGAACTGGCCGCCGAGCGTGCCTTCACCGTGCCGATGCGGGCGCACGGGCGGGTCATTGGCTGGGTGCACGTGGGCAAGGGTGCGACGACCGAGGGCCCCCAGGCGGCTGACATCGAGCAGGCCGTGGCGTTGATGGTGGACGTGGCCGACCAGGTGTGCGACCGGGAACTCGAGCTGCGCGCGCGGCTTCGCGAATTAAGTGCCACGCAGCGGCTGAGTGCGCTGCTCGCATCGGCGCAGAGCGAGGACGAGGTGCTGGGCATCGCGCTGGATAGCGCGATCGAGTTGCTGGGCCTGTGGGCGGGCTCGCTGGTGCTGTTCGACCAGGACGACCAGAGCCCGGGTCTGGCGACCGAGGAGCGGGACGTCGAGCATCGAGTGAGCCGGAATCTCAGCGAGAGTTGGCTCGCCAACCCGCTGCCGTTGTCGATCGATCGAGAGTTCGACAAGCGGGCACTGGCGGGCGAGGTCGTGGCCGTCGCCGACCTGCAACGCGACCCGCGCGTGCAGCTCAAGGATCGCACGAAGAAGGAAGGCCTGGCGTGCGCGCTGCACGCGGGCATGATCTTCAACCAGAAGCCGCTGGGCGTGATCCGGCTGTATGGGCGGCAGATTCGGCAGTTCACGCCGGCCGAGGAGCGCGTGCTCAAGACCATTGCGCACCAGGCGGCGGTGGCGATCGGGCAGGCCCGGCTGCTGCGAATGCAGCGCGAGGAGCGGCGGATGCAACGCCAGCTCAAGCTCGCCAGCGACGTGCAGCGGCGTATGTTGCCAAAACGGCCGCCCGAGAGCGAGCGGCTGGACCTCGCGGCGAGCTGGGAGCCCAGCCTGGAGCTGAGCGGCGACTTCTTCGACTTCGTCGAGCTCGATCGGGACACGCGGCCCGAGGGCGCGCGGCGCATCGGCATCGTCGTGGGCGACGTAGTAGGCAAGGGCGTGGCAGCGGCGCTGCTGATGAGCCACGTGCGCGCGAGCTTGCTGGCGCACGCGTCGCTCGATGCTTCGCCCGGCACCGTGCTGGCGGCGGTGAACGATGACTTGTGCCGCGATTCGCTGCCCAACGAATTTGTCACGCTGTGGTACGCGGTGGTCGACCCCGTGAGCCTGGAGCTTATCTACGCGAGCGCGGGGCACGACCCGCCGGTGCTGCTGAGGCCAGTCGTTGATGGGATGCCGCCCGATAGCACAGAGGTCGAGGGTGCCGACGCGCGGCCGATGCGGAGCAGTGGCATGCTCGCGGGCGTGCTGCCCGGGCAGGTGTTCGACGAGGAGCGCGTGCCGCTGCTTGGTGGCGACACGCTGGTGATGTTCACCGATGGCATGACCGATGCGCGTAATTTCGACGGCGAGCGATACACGCGCAAGCGGCTGACCCAATCGGTCTTCAGGGCCGTGAGCGCCGACCCGGACATCTCGGCCTCGGCCATGGTGAAGGAAGTGGTGTGGGGCGTGCGGCGGTTTTCTGGGCTTGCGGCGATGCCCGATGACCAGACCATCGTGGTGCTGCGGGTGAAGCCGTGAGGCTGGGCGCTATTGCCATCGTGCTGTGCGCGATGCTCGTTGGTGGGTGCACGATCTCCGGTCTCGAAGAGACCGCGACGCGGCAGGCATGGCCGGCGGACGTGGAAGCGGTGTTCGGGTGCACGCCGGTCGGTGTCGACATCCTGGGCGACGGCGTGCGTGGGAGTGGGTCGGGCGTGTTCGTGTCGGAGCGTTGGCTGCTGACCGCCGCGCATGTCGTGCCCGAGGGCGCCCGGTACGCCTGGGTGTGGAAGAACGCACCGGGGTCGGCCTCGGGCATGGTGCTGCCGATCGAGCTGATCATCACCGGCGGCGGCGAGCCGGTGGAAGAGGGCGACTGGGCGCTCATCCGATTTACGGAAATGGCCGAGCGGCTCGACGTCACGCCCGCGCGTTTGCTGGAAGGCAGCGTTGCGGAAGCCGTCGGTGATGGTGATTCGGTTCTCGTGGGCTTCCCGACGAAGGAGGGGGCCAAGGACTTCTCGATGCCACGCGAGGTCGTCGTGCTGCGCAGTGCGGCTCTGGGCGAGGTCGACAAGCTGGGGCACGACGCAGAGAGCGAACTGCACTACCTGCGCATGGTGCGCGGGTGGAGCCAGCTCGGCGGGGCCTCGGGCGGGCCGGTGGTGGTGCACGACGACCAGGGGCGGCCGGGCGTGGCGGGCATCTTGCTCGGGCGTGTGGAGTATCGCGGCCTGTGGCTTCGCGGGCGGGCGATCGTGACGCACGCGGTGCCCGAGCAGGCGTTCATGGCGGCGCGGGGGTTGCTCGACGATCTGCCGTCGCGCGTCACGCCGCAGGAGATGCTCACGAGCGACCTACGCTGACGGCGATGGCAACGGTTTTCCTCAACGGTAAGCTGCTGCGGGACGACGATCCCGCCGCGAGTGTCTCGCTCTCGGACGCTGGCTTCATGCATGGCGTGGGGCTGTTCGAGACGATGACGGCGCGCAGAACCGATTCCGGCGTGCGCGTGGTGCGCGTTGACGAGCATGTGGGCAGGCTCGTCGCGTCGGCCAAGGAACTAGGGCTCGCGTCGTCGCTGCGTGCGGGGCCGCTGGCCGAGGCGATCGAACACACGGCCCAGGCGCACCTGGAAGACGCGGACTACGACGCCGCACGGTTACGACTCACCGTAACGGGTGGCGACCTGAACCTGGTGCGCCGCGAGGCCGAGCGCGTCGGTGTGGGCGTGCAAACGCCGACGGTGGCGATCGTGGCGCAGCGGGCGACGGTGTATCCCGCCGAGTTGTATGAGCGGGGCGGGCTGATGACCGTAGCCGACGCGAAGGCCAATCCGCTCGAGCCCACAGCCGGGCACAAGACGCTGAACTACTGGTGGCGTTTGCGCGAGTTGCAGGCGGCGCTGGGCAAGGGCGGCACCGAGGGCCTCGTGTTCACCATCACGAATCACGTGTGCGGTGGGTGCGTGAGCAACGTGTTTGCCGTCAAGGGTGGCACGGTGATGACGCCCGTGGCGCGGGGGGAAGAGGCCGCCGTCGCGGGCCAAGGCGGCGCGATGCCCAGCCCGGTGCTACCAGGTGTGACGCGGGCGGCGGTGCTGGAGATCGCCGCGGGCATGGGCACGCCGGTGAGCAAGCAGTGGCTGGCGATCTCTGATTTGCTCGACGCCGACGAGGTGTTCTGCACCAACGCGAGCTTCGGCGTGCTGGCGATGACGCGCATCGAGGGGCGCGAGATCGGCGATGGCCAAGTCGGGCCGGTGAGCACGCAATTGCGACAGAAGCTGGCCGAGCTCGACAACGCCTAGAACGGGCCGTCCTGTGCGGGCTTGCGGACGCGGACGTTCTCGCGGCCGCTGGTGTCTTCGGGCGGGTCTTCCATGGCTCGCAACGCCTGGCGGATGCGGCGGCGGATGAGGAACCAGCCGACCAGGACGGCCACGAGCGCGAAGGGCAGCATGATGAGCCCCACCGCCACGATGCCAACCAGTATGACCGCGCCGATGACGACGAGCGCCCCCAGCATGAGGGCGGCCTTGAGACGTGCGAGCGGCCCGGGGTTTGGGGCTTGGCCGCCGCCGAGGGAGTAGTTGAACGAGTATTGGGACACCAGCGGAGTTTAGGGGCTTGGCGCCAACGAACACACCCGCCGGAATCGGCGGGCGGTGGTGTGACGCGGTGGATCGGAGTCCGGGCCGCGGGAGATGTGGCCGGCTGGTGGTTGCCGGCGAGGTGGTCTGCTTGGGGCGATCAGGCCCGGCGGCGGCGGCCGAAGAAGCCCGCACCGAGGAGGCCCGCGGCTGCCATGGCGCCCGTGGTGGGCAGGGGCACGACGACCTGGAACATCTGGTCCTGCGAGCCGTCGTTGGTCAGGGCGCGGAGGCTCGAGTCGATCGCCAGGCCTTCGCTGGTGGCGACCCCGAGGAGCGTGCTGAGGTAGCTGGTGGTGCCGCTGTTGAGGTTCCAGGCTCGGAAGTCGCCGCTGCCAACGCTCAGGCTGCTGGACTCGGTGTCCATGTCGCTGACGACCTCCCACACGGCGATCTGGAACGCCGCGGCGAAGTTGTTGCTGGTGCCGAATTGCTGGCCGTTGGCGTAGGCGTAGAGGCGGCCGATGGCGTCGGCCTGGTGCTGGGCCATGCCGTCGTTGCCGGCGCCGACTGGGGCGTCGGTGAGGTCGGTGACCTCGTACTGGCGGTTGCTGGAACTGACCCATTCCGAGACGTCGACGCAGTAGGTCGTCAGGGCGCCGAGCGCTGGACCTGTGGGGCCCGTGCGGGCAGTCACCTCGTGGTTGAGCTGGCCGGCATGCACGTTGTGCTGGTCGCCGTTGACTCGGATCGTGACGTTGCGCCCGGCCCCGGAGCCGGTGAACCTCATGGTGACACTGTCTGCGGATGCGAACGCGGCGGTGGCAAGCACGGCTGCGGCGGCGGTGATCATCGAACCCTTCATTGGCCCACTCCCTCTTGGTCTTTGGTTTGCCTCCGCCCAGCCGCCCCCGGGTTGAGGGCGGGCTGGGCGGCGTTGGCTGGGTCCCCGGCAGGAAGACTCTCCTCCCCCCCGGCCGTTGGCGCCAAGCCGGGGACAGCATACACGGATTCGTGTCGATGTCCAGTTCTAAAGCGTGTTATGACAGTGGGTTATGAGGATTGGGCGGTTATGGGCCAACGCTGGAGCCGCGCATCGAAAGGGCCGCCACGCGGCGGCCCGAAAGAGAGAATAAGGGACTGAGTTATTGGTCTGATTGCCTTCGTGCGTACCGAGGCAATTCAGGCCATGCGGCGGCGCCGGATGGTGGCGACGCCAAGGAGGCCAACGGCGGCGAGGCCGGCGCTGGTGGGCAGGGGGATGACGGTGAAGTACATCTGGTCCTGGCCCTGAGCGCCGGATACTGCGTCGAGGCCGTGCAAGATGATGTTGGGGTTCGCTGAGCCGTTGATAGCCGCCTCGAACAAGTCATCCAGCATCGTGGAAGTGCCTTGGAACCCGCTCGAGCCAAGTTTGAAAGCGTCGGCCTTGACATCCAAGCTGTCCTTGCCACCGTTACCGGCAGTCAGATCCAAGTCTGTCAAGACCTCCCAGATCGCCAACTGGAACGTGGATCCGGTCTCGTTATTGGTGAAGTCATACCCATTGGCGACCGCATGGGCAAACATGTTGGCGAGCGCGGCTTGCTCTTCGATGGAAATTGTCGGCACAACGCCACCCAGGCTCTTGATCTCGTACAAGTCGGGATCGATCAACGTCCTGGTGAGGTCGATGCAGAATGTGCGGATGTGATCGCCGGCAGTAAACTGCGTGCTGGTGCCCCCGACCTTCACCTCGAAATCCATGTAGCCAGCATTGACATTGCCACGCCCGGATACGTTCACGGTTTTGCCATTCTGGCCCTTGTAATCGAGCTTGACGCTGTCGGCCAGCGCCGTTGACGCCGCACCCGCGAGAATCGCGAGCGCACAGATGCTCTTCTTCATCGTAATTCCTCCTGTGGCAATCAGATACCCCGTCGCTCCCGGAGCGATTTCGGTATGATTGCAAAGCTCCCGAATCGCTACAGGCGATCGGAAATCGGTGCTTTCAATTTATGGATCGGATCCCCCCGACCACTCGTTCCTTCTCTACCTACTCGAATCACACGCAGCGTACTTGTGGACACCGAAGACTGGTCACGAATACGCGCAGGTTAGTTCTACCAAGGTACGGAAACCTGTCAAGTGAGAGTTACAAGTAAATGTGAAAAAAAACTGAAGGATAATTCATTATGAGTGGCTTTGGCAATCTAGTGAACTCTGTCTCCCCGCTTGCGAGGGCTTGTGGAGCGTGAAGATGTGATATTGCGGCATCCGCACGGCGTGTATTTAAGCGCAAGATGAAGAACTGAGCTGAGAATGTTTTGTGAACCTGGAACGAAAACACCCCCTGTTTGGGGGTGCATGGCTCACGAGTTGGATTGCCTTTCGAGATCAGGCGCGGCGGCGGCGGGTGAACGCCACGCCGGCCAAGCCGACGGCCGCGAGGCCTGCAGCACCAGGAAGCGGCACGACCACGCTGTAGAGCTGGTCCTGGAAGCCCGAGTTCGTCAGAGCGCCCAGACCGCCGAACTTGGCGACGCTGTCATCCGCGGCGGCGGCCAGCAGGCCACCGAGTACCGACTGGGTGCCGGCGTTGAGGCTGCCGGTCACCTCGAAGTTGCCATCGGCGATGTCCAGGGTGGCGCCCGTGGTGCCGAAGTCGGCGATCACTTCCCACACGGCCAGCTGGAAGGCGGCCGCGAAGTCGTTGTCGGTGCCGAACTGGTCGCCGCCCGCAGCAGTGTAGAGGCGGGCGATAGCGGCGGCCTTCTCGGCACCCATGGCGGGGGCGATGCCGCCAGCGGTGACCGGGGCGTCCTCCAGGGCGGCCAGGTCGTAGGTGTTCAGGCCGGGGCCGACGCCCTCGAGCACGTCGATGCAGTAGGTCATCAGCGAGCCGTTGAGCAGCACGCCGGTAGAGCCCGAGCCGTTGACGACCGCGAAGGTCAGCTGGCCGGCGAACACGCTGGTGGAGGTGCCGTTGGCCACGACGGAGATCGAGTGGCCGTTGCCCGGGCCGGTGTACTGCAGGTCGACCGAATCGGCGGCGGCGGCGCCGGCGAGGGCCAGCGCGGCAGTCATTGCAATCACAGAACGCATCTTCACTTCTCCCTTGGTTCTCTCTTTCGAGCCTCTGACGCAAAAATCGCGGCACCTCGGGCCTCACGCACGCCCGAGGGTCGGTAGCCATCCCGACAAGCAGGGAGGCACGCATATCGCCCCGGAGATCCTTCCAGGTGCCGATCGCTTCTTCGAGTTGACTGAATCGCGACCAGGCCGAGCGGCTCCGTCGCGCATCCCTTCCTCTCTACTTGACAATAGTGGGTACGCGAAGAAATGCCCACTCGGATCCCCTGAATTCGCAGGGATTTATGGTAGAATCGCCGGTAAGCGACAACTCGTGCAGTTATCGGGCTTAAATGGGTCCTTTAACGTATTCGCCAGCTGGGCGAAGGGTGCATGTGCTACCGTGACCGGTCTACCGCACGGATCACGGAGGATCGTCGGACATGGGCAGCGAGAATCCCAAACAAAATACGAGCAATGGGCTTGCCGAGGCTCTTCTGGGACAGCTCGGCACCGGCTTCGCCCATCTCCACCTGCATACCGAGTATTCGCTGCTCGACGGCGGCAACCGCGTTGACCGGCTGACCGACCGCATCAAGGACCTGGGCACGCCCGCGGTGGCCGTGACCGATCATGGCAACATGTTCGGCGCGGTGGCCTTCTACGAGGCCTGCCGCCAGCGGGGCATCCGGCCCATCCTGGGCGTCGAGGCGTACGTCTGCCCCCCCGGCCGACCGAGGCAGGACCGTACCTACACCGGCGTGAGCGACGGTGGGTACCACCTGGTGCTGCTGGCCGAGAACATCACGGGCTGGAACAACCTCATGTTGCTCTGCAGCCAGGCGTACCTGACGGGGTTCTACTTCAAGCCTCGGATCGATCGGGATCTGCTCGAGCAGCACAGCAGCGGGCTGATCGCCATCAACGGCCACCTGGGCAGCGAACTGGGCGACCACCTGCTGGCCTATGTGCGCAACCAGAGCCAGACCTCTTGGGAGGCGGCCGAAGAGAGCGTCGAGTGGCACAAGCGGGTTTTCGCCGACGAGGGGACGGGCCCGCGGTTCTACTGCGAAATGCAGCACCACATCCCCGAGCAGGTGTCGATCAATCCGCACGTGATCGAGCTGGCCAAGAAGCACGGCGTGCCGCTGGTGTGCGACAACGATTCGCACTTCTTGAGGGCCGAGGACCACGACGCGCACGACACGCTCATCTGCATCTCGATGGGCAAGAACAAGCACGACCAGGAGAGGCTGCGCTACACGCCCGAGCTGTACGTGAAGACGCCAGAACAGATGCGCGAGCTGTTCGAGGGCGAGTACGGTGAGGATGGCGTCGAGGCGTGCGACAACACGCTCCGCATCGCGGCTCGGTGCGATGTCGAGCTGCCCATTGGCGCGAATCACGCACCTGTTGTCGTGGTGCGCACGCCCGACGAGCTGCCGAGCCACGACGACCCCAAGTACAGCGGCTTCCTGACAGCGTGGTATAAGGACTACTGCGCCCGGTTCACGCTCGAGCCCGCGGCCGATGCGGGGCTGGACCACGACGAGCTGAACGTGCAGTGCGATGGGGCGCTGCGGCTGCTGGCCGAGGGCGGCATGGTGTGGCGCTACGGGCCCGAGATCACCGCGCACAAGCACGAGCACGCCGAGGGCGCCGACGGCACCGACACGGCGCGCGAGAAGGCGGCCGATGCGGATGCGTTCGACAAGTGGGCCCGTCTCAACCGCGAGCTGCGGATCCTGGCCGACAAGGGCATCAGCGCGTACTTCCTGATTGTGTGGGACTTCGTGAACTGGGGTCGTGCCAAGGGCATCCCGGCTCTGGCCCGTGGCTCGGGCGTGGGCACGATGGCGGGGTACGTGCTGGGTTTATCCAACGCCTGCCCGGTGAAGTATGGGCTGCTCTTCGAGCGGTTCACCGATCCGGATCGCAGCGAGTATCCCGATATCGATATCGACCTGTGCCAGGACGGGCGCGGCGACGTCATCCGCTACGTGCGCGAGAAGTACGGGCACGTGGCGCAGATCATCACGTTCGGGACGCTCAAGGCGCGGGCTGCCGTACGCGACGTGGCGCGCGTGCTGGCGATCAGCCTGCCCGCGGCCGATCGCCTGGCCAAGGCCATTCCCGAGCAACTCGGGATGACGCTGGACAAGGCCGAGGCGGAGGACCCCGAGTGGGCCGACATCGCCGCCGGCAAGCCCGCGGCGCTGGCGAAGATCAATGACAAGCTGCCTCCCGAGCAGCACGCCGACAAGGAGACCATCCAGCGGCTCATCGCCAACGCGAAGGTGATGGAAGGCCAGGCCCGCCACGCCAGCGTGCACGCGGCGGGCGTGATCGTCGCGACGCGGCCGCTGCACGAGCTGGTGCCGCTATACAAGCAGAGCGGCGGCGGCGAGGACGAGGCCATCACGCAATGGGACGGCCCCACCTGCGAGAAGATGGGCCTGCTGAAGATGGACTTCCTCGGCTTGCGCACGCTGAGCGTGATCGAGCGCGCGCGGTCGCTCATCACAGGCGCGATGGACGAGGAGGCGATCTACAGGGCCGTCGGTCGCGAGAAGGGCGACGGCGGGCCGCACCCGCTGGACCTCGACCGCCTGACGTACGACAACCCCACCGTCTTCGAGATGTTCTCGCGCGGTGACACCACGGGCGTGTTCCAGTTCGAGTCGGGCGGCATGCGTCGCTTGCTGATGGAGATGAAGCCCGACCGCCTCGAAGACCTTATCGCCGCCAACGCGCTGTTCCGCCCGGGGCCGATGGACCTGATCCCCGATTACAATCGGCGCAAGCATGGGCAGGCGCCGGTGCCGACGGTACACGAGATCGTCGATCGCTTCACCGCCGAGACGTACGGCGTGATGGTGTACCAGGAGCAGGTAATGCAGATCGTCCACGAGTTGGGCGGTATCCCGCTGCGCGCGGCATACTCGCTCATCAAGGCGATCAGCAAGAAGAAAGAGAAGATCATCGAGGCCGAGCGGCCCAAGTTCGTCGAGGGAGCTGGCAAGAAAGGCCTGACCGCGGACAAGGCGCAGGAGCTGTTCGAGCTGATCCTCAAGTTCGCCGGCTACGGCTTCAACAAGAGCCACAGCACCGGGTACGCGATCGTGGCGTACCAGACTGCGTACCTCAAGACGTACTTCCCGGCTCCGTACATGGCGGCGTTTTTGAGCTTCGAGAGCCAGGCCCAGAAGGTCGCCGACTGGTTGCCGTACCTCGAGGACTGCAAGCGCACCCGCGTCATCGATCCAAAGACCGGCGAGGTGCTGCGCACTGGCATCGACGTCGCGCCGCCCGACATCAACCTGTCGGGCCAGGATTTCGAGGTGGTGTACGCCCAAGACGAACCGCACGACGCCGCCCACGGCCACATCCGCTTCGGCATGAAGGCCATCAAGGGTGCCGGTGCGGGCGCGATCGAGGCCATCGTCACCGCGCGCAAGGGGGAGAACGGGCCCGAGCCGTTCAAGGACCTGTTCGACTTCTGCGAGCGCATCCCGCTGCGCAGCGTGAACAAGGCGACGATCGAGAGCTTGGTGAAGGCCGGCGCGTTCGACAACGTGCATTCCCGCGAGCAGCGGGCTGCGATGGTCGCGTCGATCGAGAGCGCCGTGAGCGCGGGCCAAAGTGCGGCGGCCGACCGTGCGGCGGGGCAGGGCGGCTTGTTCGGTGGTGGCGCGGCGACCGAAGAGATCCCCTCGCCCGCACTCATCAACGTCGAGCCGTGGGGTGAGCAGGAAACCCTCCGTAATGAGAAGGACACGCTTGGGTTTTATGTCTCGAGCCATCCACTCGAGCAATGGGGGCCATGGATCCGCGCGTTTGCGACACACGAACTCGGGCAGTTGGCCGGAGTGGAGCAGGGCCGCCGGGTGATCGCGGGCATCATGGTGCAGAGCACGCGCGTGATCGTCGCGCGCAGCGGACGCAGCGCGGGGCAGAAGATGGGCATCCTGACCGTCGAGGATACGACGGGCACCGCCGACGCCGTGTTGTTCACCGACGCCTACCAGAAGTACCACCACCTGCTCGAGGACGACTCGCCCAAGTTTATCCTGGGTCGGCTCGATCGCTCGCGCGGTGACGCCCAGATCATCGTCGAGCAGATGACGCCCATCGAGGCCGTGCCGCTCGAGGGCGGCAAGCTGCGGTTATACGTCCGCGACAGCCGCCTGAACGGCAATGGGCCAGCGGCGCTCGAGACCGTGCACGAATTGGCGCGCGGGCACGACGCATCGAAGCAGAACGGCGCGTCTATCGACGGGCCAACCTCGCCGCTCGAAGTCGTCGTGTGCATCGGCGAGCACGAGCCGGTTGCGGTGCCGTCGACGAACCCGTCGCGCGTACGCCTCGAGCCGGCGTTCATCGCGGGTGTCGAGGGCGTTCTGGGCCCGCAGTCGGCCCGGCTGTTCGAGGGCGTGGCTGTTGACATGCAGGACAAGCGCCGCAACAACGGCTACGGCGGTGGTGGAAATGGCAACGGTCGCACGATGCGGCGGTAGTACGGTTTTGAGCTGCGGGCACAAACAAAACGCCGCCGGCGTGTTGCCGGCGGTGTGGAGTTCTGTCAGAACTTCTTTGGCTTACTCGCAGCCGGCATCGAACTCGTTCTGGAATGCGAGGAAGTCGAAGATCGTCAGCGAGCCATCACCGTCGAAGTCGGCGGTAGACAGGTCGCCCGCGTCGAAGGCGTTCTGGAACGCGAGGAAGTCGAAGATGGTCAGGCTGCCGTCGCCATCGAGGTCGACGCGACATTCCACGATCTCGCCAACATAGAAGTCGATGACCTCGGGGCGAGGGTTGGAGTTGCGGTACCAGGACGGCATGAAGCCCTGGCCCCAATCGATGGCCAGATTGGCCGATTCGAATTCAAGGAATCCGCTCTCGATGCGCCAGACGATCTTGCCCTCTTCGCTGCCGTCGATGAACGTGCTCATATCCAGATCACCGGCCTCGAAGAAATCCCAGATGCAGGTCGGCTCGCGGAAGCAGATGCCCGGGCTGAGGCTCAGCCCGCCCACGACGCCGCCGAACTGTGCGGTCGCGTGCGTGCCCAGGTGCGTGTCGCCGTCGTAGATGTCGGCGGTGCGAAGGCCGGTGCCGCCCGACTGCGTGATGCCGAACAGCACGACGAACATGTCGGGCGTCGGCGTGGCGCCCGCGGGCGTGCGGAACAGGATGGTCAGCGGCTCGTCGGGCGTGATGGTGACGAGCTGGGCGTTGGCGACGCCGGCAAACATGGACAGGCCCAGGGCGGACAACATGGTGCGCTTGGCGAGCATCGGTCTCTCCTACGGATCAATGGTGCGTGTGCGCGGCATACCCCGCCGCGCGGCGTCCCCCAACGCTGGGAGCACATAAGGCCAATGCTGGCCGATGCGTTACCGGGGCGAGCCTCAGGCGGTTGCGAGGGCGCACATAAGCCGAACGCCGATGGGTAGGGCGTCTTCGTTGAAGTCGAAGCCCGGCTGGTGCAGCAGCGGCACGGCGTCCGCGTCGGCCCCATCGGGTAGTAGCCCGAGCAGGAAGAAGCATGCCGGCACGTGATGGCCGTAGTAGCTGAAGTCCTCGCCGCCCATGCTGGCCTCGGGTACGAGTTCGACCATGTCGCCGCCGATAGTCTTGCGCGCAATCTCGAGAACGTGCTCGGTGCTCTCCGGGTCGTTCGCCGTGACGGGGTAGCCAGGGTGCCATTCAATCTCGGCCGTGCAGCCGTGGGCGGCGGCGGTCGACGAGACGACCTGGCGGAATCGCTCGGTCAGCAGCGCACGGGTGTCGTCGTTGAGTGCACGGATGGTGCCGACGATGCGCGCGCTGTCGGGAATGATGTTGTTGGCCGTGCCGGCCTGGAATTGGCCAACGGTGATGACGCCGGCATCGTTGGGATTCACGCTGCGCGACGCGATCGTCTGGAGCGCCATCACCACGGCGCTTGCCGCAACGATCGGGTCCTTGGCCAAGTGCGGCATGGCCGCGTGCCCACCGCGGCCGATGATGCGCACGTCAAAGTCGTCGGTGCTGGCCATGAGGGGGCCCGGGCGCGTGCCGATCTTGCCCAGCTCCATTCGCGGCCAGCCGTGCAGGCCATAGATGCGCGTCACCGGCTCGCCCAGGCCGCCGCCATTGGCACCCTTGAGCACACCCTGCTCGCACATGACCTCCGCCCCGCCACCATCCTCCTCGGCCGGCTGGAATAGGAAGAGCACGTTGTTGGGCCGCTCGTCGAGCTGCGTGAGCGCGCGAGCGACACCGAGCAGAATGGCGGTGTGCCCGTCGTGCCCGCAGGCGTGCATCACGCCGGGGTTGGTCGACGCGTACGCCTTGCCGGTGCTCTCGGTGATAGGCAGGGCGTCGATGTCGGCCCGCAGCGCGATGGTCTCGGTCGTGCTCGCCGTCGCGGGCAGATAGGCGATGATGCCGGTGCCGTTGGTCGCCAGGCCGGTCTTGATCTCGAGCCCCAGCTCGCGCAGCTCGGCCTCGATGCGTTTGGCCGTTGCGTGCTCGTTGTTGCTCAGCTCGGGGTTCTTGTGGAACTCGCGGCGCAGCTCGGTCAGGCGGGGCGTGTCGGCCTTGATCAGTTGCGAGAGTGTCTGCGAAAGCGGCATGGAAGTCGTCGAGCTCGTGGTCATCGGCCCATTGTACGGGCGGTGTGCAGGGCCGCGCCGATGAGCCCCGCGTCGTCGCCGAACACCGCCTGGCGGACCGACAGCGACCGGCCGGGCGGGAAGGCGTCGGCATTGGCGGCCCGGCCCACCACCTCGGCGACCGCCGGCCCGATGGCCTCGACCAGCGCTCCCCCCACCACCACCACGCTGGGCCCGAGCATGGCGCAGCAACTGGCCGCGGCCGAGCCCACCATCCGAAGCGCGTTGTCCGCGACGGTCACGCACAAGTCGTCGCCCTGCCGGTACGCGTCGGCGATGGCCTGCGGCGTGGCTTCCTTCACGGAGCTTGCCAGGCCCTCGGCCATGCCCCTTCGCACCGCCTCGACAATCGCCCGCCGCGAGCAGCATTGCTCGACCGTTCGCGCTTCGGCCGGCCCATCGGCGTTGATGATGATGTGACCCGCCTCGACCGCGACGCCGTCGATACCCAGGTAGACCTCGCCGCCCAAGACCGCCCCACCGCCCACGCCGGTGCCGATCCACAGCGCGATCATGTCCGACTCGCCCCGTGCGGCACCCAGGCGTTGTTCGGCCAGCGCGGCCGCGTTGACGTCGTTGATCAGCACCGCCGGCACGCCAAGATGCTCGCGCACCATGTCGCCCAGCGGCACGTCACGCCAGCCGAGGTTGACCGAGGCGGTGATGGTGTTGCCCACGACCGGGCCGGGCACGCCCAGGCCGACGGCTGGCGGCAGTGCGATGCCGGCCTCTTCGCACGCGCACGCGACGGCGGTGGCGATGACTCTCACCGCCTCATCGGGATCCTTTGGTGTTGCGTGCTTGACACGTGCGATGACATGCCCCGCCCCATCAATCACACCCGCGCGCAATCCCGTCGCGCCGACGTCGACGCCGACGAGGTAGGAGTCGGGTTGGTCGGGCAGGGTTGTCATTAGATCAGGTGGACGTTCAAGGTCTTGACGGCCTTGGATGGTGCGTGCGTGCCGATGGCGAACAGCGTCGAGCCGCTGCCGGTGACGTGGACCGGGGCCTCCCAGCCGTGGATAAGTTCGCTCCGCAGCGTCTTCAGTTCCGGCCGCACCGCCTCTGCCGCCGCCGCCAGGTCATTGAACAAACCCGCCACCCGCGGCGACTGCATCGCCAGCGACCGCACCTCGGCCTCGCGCAAAGGCCCGGGGTCCGCGCCATCGAAGGCGTGATACACCTCTCCGGTCGCGCAGCCGAAAGTTGGGAACGCCAGCGTGGCATCGATCGCCTCCGCCGGTGCCGCCAACCGCTCGATCGATTCCCCAAACCCGCTCACGATCGCCGGCCTGGGCGGGGCGTCGAGGCTCGGGTCGGTGTCGCCGATGAAGAACGCGATGTCGCTGCCCAGCGTCATGGCGAGCTCGCGGAGCTTCGCGGGGCCGAGGTTGAGCCCCAGCAGCGCATCCCCCGCCCTGAGCACGGCCGCCGCATCGCTGCTGCCGCCGCCCAAGCCGCCGCCGTCGGGGATGCGTTTGCGGACCGTGATCCGCAGCGGGGCCTTTTCGCCTAGCAGCAATGCCGCCCGGTAGGCCAGGTCCTTCTCCACCGGCCACGCCAATGCCTCGCCCGCGTGCACCGGTGCGTCGTCGGCCCACCGGGTGTCCAGCGTCGGCCCCGTCAGCGAACGATCGACCTCGACCGTCACGTCGTCGTGCAGGTCGATGGCGTGCATCCAGGAACAGATCCGGTGCCAGCCCCTGCGCGGCCCATCGCGCTCCGGCGGCGCGACGGCCAAGGCCAGGTTCAGCTTCGCGAAGGCTCTCAGGCTCAGCCGGCTCATCGCCAAGCCTATCGACCATTTGCCCCCCCACGTCCGTACCATCGCCCATGGCACACGTCGGCGACCTGCTCAACGCTCTGGAGTCCTTCGCGCCCCTCAGCTACGCGGGCAAATGGGACAACGTCGGCCTCATCATCGGCTCGCGTTCGCAGGCCCTCACCGGGCCCGTGCTGTTGACCATCGACCTGGCCCCCGGCGTGCTCGAGGAGGCCAAGGCAGCCGGCGCATCGGCCATCCTGGCCTACCACCCGCCCATCTTCCACCCCATCAAGAGCCTGACCGACGAGACGGCCATGGGCAAGATGCTCCTTGAGGCCGTCTCTGCCGGAATGGCGGTGGTGAGCCCCCACAGCAGCCTCGACGCGGCCCCAGGCGGCATGACAGACTGGCTGTGCGAGGCCATCAGCGGCTCGAAGACCGAGGGCGCCATCGCGGGGGACGTGCGGGCTCTGACCCCCCACCTCGAGCAGCCGGGCAGCCGAGAGATCAAGATCGTGACCTTCGTGCCCCACAAGGACGCCGACCAGGTGCGTAACGCCCTGGCCAGCGCCGGCGCGGGCATCATCGGGGCCTACACCGCGTGTTCCTTTGGAGGCAAGGGCACGGGCACCTTCTTTGCGAACGACGAGGCCAACCCCGCCGTCGGCGAGATCGGCCAGCTCGAACGCGTCGAAGAGCTGCGCCTCGAGATGGTCTGCTCGAAGGCCGCCCTGCCGATCGCGATGGAGACGCTGCGGCAGTTCCACCCGTATGAAGAGCCGGCCGTCGACCTCTACGAGCTGTTACCCGAGCCCGTGCGCCACGCCGGCGCGGGGCGTCGCCTGGTGCTCGACCGCCCCGCTGCGCCAGCCGAGATCGCCGACCGGCTGAAGACCTTCCTGGGCATCCCGGCCGTCAAGGTGGCGGCGGTGGACGGCGACGTGAACAAGCCCGTGCGCACGGTGGGCGTCATCCCCGGCGCGGGCGCGTCGCTGCGGGCCGCGGCCCTGGCCTCGGGCTGCGAGCTCTTCGTCACCGGCGAGATGACCCACCACGAGGCCCTCGAGCTGCTCCGCAAGGACTGCGGCGTGTTGCTGGCCGGCCACACCAACACCGAGCGCGGCTACCTCCCGCGCCTGCGCGACCGCCTTGTCGACCTGCTGCCCAAGGTCGAGTGCGTGGTGTCGACGCGGGATCGGACGCCGTTTACGTGGATGTAGTCAGCCGTTTGCGAAGGTCTAACATGGCATCCAACCAGTCTTGTTCGCTCTCGGTGCCTTGCCATAGTTTTCGAGTTTCAGATCCGTCTCTTACTACACGATCGAAGAGTCGAATCGCGCGATCAAGTAGCTCCTGTGGCAGTGCGGGCTGGTGCTTTGCAACCCAAGTATCCAGTTCTTCGGTATAGGAGTTGTGATACCCTGGCTTCCCTCGAATCCGCGCGAGGATATCGCACGCTGCGAGTACCATGTCCGCATCCCATGAATAGATCGTGTCTTCCTCACGATCGATCCTTTCGACACGGTCAAAGAGTTCGGTCATTGGCGAGAGGTCTTTACTCTTCTCAATGTCGTAGCCGAAATCGGCTCCGGTGTCGTCTTCCAGCGGTTGAACACCCCATGCACCCATTGAGTGCCCCTCCTGTACCAGCGAAGTGCCAGAACACAAAAGTAGGCAACAAAAAAACAGCCCCGCGCCGTGAGGAACACGACGCGGGGCCGGTGCAGGGGGATGCGGCCACTGCTGCCCAGACGTGGGCCCACACGGGCCCGTGCTTCGGCTGGGCACGGCCAAAGGCCGATGGCCGAACACGACAAATGTCCATTGCACGCCGCCGGTTGCCAAGCGTTGCCGGCGGTGATTGACCAAACCGAGCCGCCCCAGGGCCGCATGACCCATCCAGGTGATGCCGGCGGCGGGCGGTTCTGGTACGATGGCCGATGCCAGGCCCCCACGTCGCGATCTACCCGGGCTCGTTCGATCCGATAACCTTCGGGCACCTGGACGTCATCCGCCGCGGCCGGACGCTGTTCGACGAGCTGATTGTGGCCATTGGGAACAACCCCAGCAAGCCTCAGCTCTTCACCGCTGAGGAGCGGGCCGCCATGGCGCGGAACCTGGTGGCCGAGCTGTGTGCCGACGAGCCCCAGCACGCCCCGGTCAGGGTCGAGGTGTTCACGGGGCTGACGGTCGACTTCGCCGTCTCGCGCGGGGCGGCGGCCTTGCTGCGGGGCGTTCGGAACCTCTCGGACCTGCAATATGAGGTCCAGCAGGCCGTGACCAACCGGCAGCTTGCGGGCCTTGAGACGGCCTTCATGGTGGCCGGCGAGAGCTTCGCGTACATCAGCAGCAGCCTCATCAAGCAGATCGCCGCGATGGGCAAGGACCCCGACGTGCTGCGGAGCATGGTGCCCGAGGCGGTCATCGAGGCCATGTGGGCCAAACGCGACGACCCGCTGCTGGCCCGCCTGCGGGCCGACCACGACCCCGCGAACGGCGAGGGTTGACCTGGGCTAAGGGAATCTCACTCCCCTGGCGCGTCTTAGAGCGATGCGCCGCAGTAAGCTGGGGCTTACCGCTTGATTGAAGCCCCGGCGCGACCCAACATTCACCAACGATGTCCGATCGGCCCAGGAGCTCGAAGATCAGCGGTCTGCGCCGATGGCTGGTCATCGGGGCCCTCTCCCTCGTGGCGGTGCTCACGCTCGCGGTGGTCGTTGCCTACTCGCTGGTCGAGCAGGCCCCCGCGTGGTGGCGCTCGGTCGCGGTCGAAGACCCCCGCACCGAGCAGACGGCCATCGCCATCGAGAACGGCCTGTGGAACGCCCTGTACCAGCGGCGCGAGGCGGGGCAGGAACGCTGGCACGTCTGGATCAGCGCCCAGGACTCCAACGCCTGGCTCAACACCACCATGCGCGACTGGGTGGCCTCCGAGTGGGAGCTCGTCGGCTGGCCCAAGGAGCTCGAGCAGGTCCAGGTCGAGTTCATGGACGGCTCCATCGCCATCGGCCTGCGCGTGCGCATGCCCGACGGCGTGCGGTATGTGTCGGCCGTGGTCGAGCCCATCATCGACCCCGAAACCGGTGCGCTGTGGATGCCCGCCAGAACCGTGAGCGTCGGCCGCCTCACGCTGCCCGCCGGTGTGCTGCTCGACTACCTCCGCCGAAACCGCGAGGAATACATCCCCGCGGCCTTGCTCACCCTGCCCGAGCTGGAGGCAATCTTCCTGGCCCTGGAGGGCAAAGCCCCGCTCATCGAGGACGCCTCGCAGGCGCTGGGCGACGGACGCCGCGTGCGGATGATCGCATTGAGGCCGGTGGGCGCCCGGCTCGAACTGTGGTGCATGACCACCACAGAGGCGTCGGACGAGGGCGGCGACAAGGACCTGCGCCGCATCCGGGCCCAGAGCCCGGCCGCTATGGCCGTGCAGGGCGAAGAGGCGGACCCGGGCTGAACGGCAAACCCTACAATCGCGGTCCATGAACGACACCGCGACCGATCAGTCACCCGCCCACCCCAACGCCGACAACGAGTTCGTGCGCCAGCGCCTGGCCAACCGCGATGCGGTGGCCGAACTGGGTATGAAGCCCTACGGCGTGCGCGAGGACGGGCTGGTGACGCTGGCCCAGACGCACGAGTTGTACGACGCCGAGGCCGACGCGGCCCACCAGCAGGCCGAGGCCGATCGCAAGGCGAAGCTGAAGGAAGATCCGAACGCCGACGTGCCACCCGCCCAGGACAATCGCACGCGCGTGCGCGTGGCGGGCCGCGTCGTGCTACACCGTGACAACGGCAAGCTCGTGTGGGTCAACCTGCGCGACGCCAGCGGCGACGTGCAGGTCGCCGTCAGCAAGCGCGATTGTTCAGAGGCGGGCTTCAACCTGGCCAAGCACACCGACCTGGCGGACATCGTGGTGGCCGAGGGCCCGCTCATGAAGACTCGCGCGGGCGAGCTCACCATCTGGGCCAGCGACCTCAAGACGGGCTCGAAGTCCATCGAGCCCCCGCCCGAGAAGCACGCCGGCCTGAGCGACCCCGAGGCCCGCTTCCGCCGGCGCTACGTCGACCTGTGGAGCAACCCCGAGGCCATGGCGCGGCTCGTGCTGCGCGGCAAGATCGTGCGCGACGTGCGCGCGTTCATGGAAGAGCGCGGCTTCGCCGAAGTCGAGACGCCCGTGCTGCAAGCCCAGGCCGGTGGCGCGGCGGCCAAGCCCTTCGTAACGCACCTCAACGCGCTCGATATGGACCTCTCGCTGCGCATCGCGCCCGAGTTATACCTCAAGAGGCTGCTCGTCGCCGGCATGCCGCGCGTGTTCGAGATGAGCCGCAACTTCAGGAACGAGGGCCTCAGCCGCCGGCACAACCCCGAGTTCACGTCGATGGAGGCCTACCAGGCCTTCGGCGACGCGCACACGATGCTCGAGTTGGCCGAGAGCATGGTGCGCCGCCTGGCCGAGATGGTGTGTGCCGACCCGGCGTACAAGGGTCTCTACCCAGACGCGACGACAAGGGCCATGCCATGGGAAGGCATGGAGATCAACTACGCCGACCCGTTCGTGCAGGTCGAGTACGGCGATCTGTTCGAGAAGGCCGTGGGTTGCTCGATGTTCGATGAAGCCGCCGTGCGCACCGCTGCCGTCGACGCCGGCTACGACGACGCGAAGACCACCGACCACTGGCTCTTGGTCGATCGTTTGTTCGAGGACAAGGCCGAGGAGCTTATCGACACGACGCGCCCGACCTTCGTGCTGCACTACCCCAGCGCGACCAGTCCGCTGACGCGCCAGCTCGACGACCGCCCCGAGCTTGCCGGCCGGTGGGATCTGTTCATCGCCGGCATGGAGATCGGCCCGGCCTACACCGAGTTGAACGATCCGCATATCCAGGAAGCCAAGTTCCGCCAGCAGCTCGAGGGCGCCAAGGCCGACGACGACACCTTCCGCACGCTCGACGAGGACTTCCTCCGCGCCCTGCGCGTGGGCATGCCGCCGGCGGGTGGTATCGGGCTTGGCATCGATCGCCTGGCGATGTTGTTGACCGGTGGGGCGAGCTTGCGGGAGGTAATCCCGTTCCCGTTCATGCGGCCGGAAGCGTAATCAAGCAGGCAACAACACCCCCCCACTCGCCCACCCCAGATCAACATCGCTCACCGCAAGCAACGCCGAGATGCGCTGGCTCGACTCGAGGACGACCCCGAGCAGGCGATCGCCCGAGCGGTCGCGCACCGCCTGGAAGGCGCCGAGGTCGACCGAGCGGAAGTCCTGCCCGCCTACCTGCACGAATTGACTGAGCTCCGGCCCGGTCTCGAACAGGAAGCGGATGGTGATGCTGGCCATACTTGCCAGCTCAACGTTGTACACACCCAGCCGCAGCACCGAGTCGGCCGAGCTCGCGTCAAAGGGCACCGCCGAGAACGCGATGTTGAACGCCGCCGCCCCGGGTCCGCGGCCGCTGAAGGTCTCCGCATCGGTGCGTTGCACGAACTGAATCGCGCCCGTGCCGGTGGTGAACTCGTAGCGGTAACCCAACGCGTTGGGTACCGAGAGCGCGGTCGTCGAGCCCACGGGCACGAACCGCTCGGCCAGCATCTCGTCTCCGGTCGACGTCGTGCGGATGAGCCGCAGCCGTGCGGTCGAGGATCCGGGGTTGAAGATCAGTAACTCGGTCGTCGAGCCCGAGATGTCCGCGAGAGGCACGGTGTTGGACGCTGGCAGGGCGCCCGGCGTGCCGAGGGCCGTCCAGCCCACGCCGTCGACGCCGTCGTAGTGGGACAGGGCCGCGACGATGCCGTCGTGGTCGGGCTGGTTGCCGGCGTTGAGCGCCTGGCTGGTGATGATGACGCCGAAGTTGCCATCGGCCAGGTTGCCGATGGCCTGGACGTTCAGCCCACCCCGCGCCTCGGCCCGCACCGTTTGCGTCAGCGTGAATTGCGCGCTCATCGCGACAAACGTGATGGTCACCCGCGCGTCGTGCTGGTTTGGGTTGTAGAAAACCAGGAAGTCCGAGACATTGAACACCTTCTCGACGCGCGGCAGGTGCCACGTGGCGTTGGTCTGCCGCGTGAAGTCCTCGCCCGTAGTGATGCGCTGGCCGTTGAAGACGTCCGCGTGCTCGATCGCGGCGGCCAGCGGCGCTGTGGCGGCCAGCACCAGCGCGTATGGCTCGCTGGTCAGGAGTTCCCGTCCGGTCGCCTCGTCGGTGGCGTACGTCCCGTCGCGGGCGATATCGATGGCGATCGTCGCGCCCGGCTCGATCACGCGATCGGCTGCCACGGCGTCGCCCTCGCGACCCAACCCATCGCGTTCATACCGCAGCGAGAGCGTGAACACCTGCGCCGTATCCGTCGGGTTGGTGACATAGACCGTCTGGTCGATGTCGGGCGACGCAAAGCCCTCGGGGTAGTAAGCAAACTCATCGAATTCGCTCGCCGTGATCGCCATGTCGTACGTTGCCGGCGACGAGCTCACGACCTCGATCACGTAGAACTGATCGGTGGCGGCGATGCCCACGCCGGTGATCATGCTGGCGCTCGCGACCTCGTTTATGAACACGCCCTGCGAGTCCCATAGCCGTAGCGTCACCGGCTGGTCGGCGGTCAAACGGAAGTCGAGCAAGCCGGCGTCCGACACGTCGACCCAGTGCAGCCCCGGGTTGCCCGGCGACGCGCTGCCCGAGGCGATGCCCTCGCCCGAGAATGGGTTCAGTGCGATCGAAGCGCCGCGGCCGGGCCAGCGCATCTCGCCCAGCTCCCAGCCGATGTCGATCATCGCGGCAAGGTCGAGCGGCGTGAGCAGCTTGCGCGTGCCTCGCGCGAACGTTGGGTCCATCGCCGTTTCTTGCCCTGCGCTTGTCAGCCCCTCGCGCCAGTGGGCCAGGTCGCCCGTGTCGAGCTGTGTGTCGCTGCTGAGCGCCGTCGCCGCCGCGCCCATGAACTCGCCACTGGGCGAGATGAGGTTGGCGAAGGCGGGCGTGCCATCGCTGAAGCCCAGCACGTGCATCAGCTCGTGCAGCGCGACGGAGTAGAAGTCGTGCTCGTTGCCCGCGAGCCCACTGGTGGTCGTGCCGAAGTGCCAGTTAGTGTCGATGTCGAAGGCGATGCTGCCGCCCCACAGGCTGGTATCGTTCTGCCCCGCCTCGGGCCCGGTGGCGCCGCTCTGCCCGCGGCCCTCGACATTCAGCAGGAATGAGCTGCCGCCCTGTGCCTGCCAGCCGCCCGCGCCGCCCAGGCCCAGCGTGTCGCCGTCGATATCGCGGCCGCCCACGAAGATCAGAAGCTCGTCCTCGTCGATGGTCGGGTTCTCGACCTGCTGCGTCGTGCCCGTCGCGGGATTGGTGAACTGGATGCGCCACTCGTTGCCGCCGCTGGGGATGATCGCGTTGAGCGAGTCGTTCAGCAACGAGCCCAGATAATCGGCGGCCGCCTCGATCACCTCGCGCCGGCCGGCGTCGTCGAAGAAACCGTTGGCGTCGTAGCTGTAGTCGATCGTGAAGCTGACGCTCAGCAGCGTGCGTGGCTCGAGCGCTTCGAAAACCGGGGGCTCAGGGTGGGGCATGCCTCGCTCCTTCTTCTCTTGGCAAACCAGAGTCGGGTTGTGGTATCGGTGATTATCGCCGCAACACCGCACGCACGGGGCTCGCATCGAACCCCACCAGCTTCAGCGGCAGCGCGATCAGCTCCCAGATGCCCGGCTCCACGCCATCGAGCACCAGCCCCTCGATGATCGACACCCCACCCCGGGCACACGCCGCGTGGCCGATCAGGTCCTTGGCGTCGGCCAGGTCCACGCTGGGGGTATCCACTCCAAGCAGCCGCACGCCCCGGCCAACCAAAGCCTCGATGCACGCCGGCTCCGGGGCGGCCAGGTCACTGGGGAACACCTCGGGGCTTCCCCCGGTGCCCGTCGCCAGCAGCAGCCTACCGGGCTGGCCGTGGGTGGTCAGGCCCTCCACGGCGTCGAGCCACTTCTCGTCAATGGCGTCGATGCCGAACCGCTTGCCCCGCTCGGCCCGCACCGGCGCGACCACGCAGGGGCCCACATACAACTCGATCGGGTGCTGATCGATGGGCCGCCCACCGGGCTTGTAATGGCTCTCGGCGTCGGCGTGCGACCCAATATGCACGGTATTTGTAAGGGTACTGAGCGTCAGGTGGTCGCCCCGGGCGGTGTCCATGAGGACGTTCCGGGACAAAGGCGTATCGCCAGGGAACACGGCCGTTGCGGGTGAGAGCGGCGGAGAGATGTCGACCAGCATGGCTCAGGCTACGCCGGCTTGACTTGCCCCGACCCGGGACCAACCCTTCGGGTTCCCGATCTTGGCGGCCTGGTGGAATGGGCCGCGGACCTGGGATGGAGGTTCACGTTCCTATGGCGATCCGCATCAAGTCTCGCGGCGGGGAATCCGTCGAACAGATGATGAAGCGCTTCAAGAAGCTCTGCGAGAAGGAAGGGCTCACGAAGGACATCAAGCGTCGCGAGTTCTTCGAGAAGCCCAGCGAGCGCCGCCGCCGCGCCGCCCGCAAGGCCGTCAACAAGCGCGTCCGCGAGCAGTTCGGCCCCCGCCGCGGCAAGGACTGAGCACACCGCACTGGAGAGCCGCGCCGATGGCCAAGCGCCCGGACCTGTCGGCCAACCAGAAGCGCATCGTCAACCGCTACTACGCGAACAAGGACGCGATCGTCGAGACGCGTCTGGGTGATGTCGTGTCCGAGCTGTACCTCGCGATGGCCGAGGGCAAACAGGCGCCCATCAAGCGCCTGTGGAACAGCGCCCGCGCCGCCCTGAAGCAGAAGGGCGTGCCCGACGCGCAGATCGACCGGATCGTGGAAGAGCAAGACGTGAAGGCGCTGGCGGCGCTGGCGAGCCAAGTTTCTCGTTAATCGAGCCTGTCGGCCAGGTCGAGCCGCACCCACACCACCGAGTGCAGTACCGGGTGCTCGATGCGCACGCGGAACAGCACCATGTTGCCCGCGTCCCAGCCAAGCTGCTTGGTGACGCTCTCGACCATGCCCGGATAGTCGGGCAGCTCGGGAGCGCTGAGCGCAGGCAAGCCACGACCGCCGCGAACGATGCGCTCGGACACGGGCAGCAGCACGCCGGTGTCTTCGCCCGGCCAATTCGTCGATTCGAGCCGACGCGAGAGCACACGAAGCTCGGGCGAGATCGGCCCAAACGCGTCCTCGGAGAGCAGCCGGCGATCGATCAGCATGTCCTGGTACAACGTCTCGGCGGGCGTGCCGATCTCGTGGATGTTGCCGATCGCGCACGAGCCATCGGGCGAGCGGATGGGCAGCCCCCGCGTCTGGTCCGCCAGGTAACAACTGACTGCCGAACTCGTGCCCAATCGGTCGACGTTCGCGACGAAACGCGTGTAGCCATCCTGGCCCGTGTGCGCCGCGATATGGGGCAGCGGCTTGGTCGAAAATTCGGCCACCAGCGCGGTCGGGCCATCGGCGAACGCGCTCTGGAACACCGGCTCGCGCTGCCGCACGTTGCCTTCGCCCTGATCGAAGCGATGGCGTGAAATAATCAGCGGAACGTCGGGCCGCAGCCGACGCAAGCCGTGCAAGCCGCGGAGCGAGCACATATCCATGTGCCCAGGCTTCTCCGACAGCGCGACGAGCAGCGTGAACAGGTCGACATCGCAGCAGCGTCCCATCAATTCGCGATTGACGCGGTACGCCGTACGCTTGAGTTCGGCGTCGTGCCCGGCGAGCCCCTCGCCCGTGACCGAGCGGACCATGAGGTCGAAGCTGCTGCGATCGTCGGCGTGCTCGCTTACCACGGCATGGAACCGAATCGTCGCGACTTTGACTCGATCGGTGACCTCCGCCGCAACACCTAACCGCGCGGCCGCCGCGATCACCTGTTGGGCCGCGGCCTTGCCCGGCACCCTGGCCCCCGAGCTCAGCGGGTTCTCCGCCGTTGCCACCCGGTACACCTGCCAAGCCAGTTTCTTGCTGATGCCCAGAGCCCGCTCAACACCGATTGCCCCGGCTCCCTCCCTGGGAATTGCAGCCAGTAGGTCCGCATAAGCACCCCGCAGGCTCACGACCGCATCGACTACCTCCGCGTCGAGCGTGCTGGTGGCGGCTGGTATGGGACCAATGGCGGTCATGATTCAGTTTAGAGCCAGAATCACGAGTTGGCACCACCCATGCAAATATTTCTAGAAATATTTGAGAAACCTCTTGTGCTGGCTTGGCGGATCAGGTAGAGTGAACCGTCGGGGCGGGCCCCATGTGTGAAAACCGAACACAGCACGAGTCACTCCCGCTCCCGACACACCCAATTTCGCACGAGATCGGAAGAAGGAGACCGCCATGTCGTTCAACCACACCCACCGCTGTTGCTGTCTGCTCTTGGCCGCCGGCCTGGCCACCCCGGCCCTCGCGCAGGTGCCCGGCTTCGAAACCCGTGACGGCTGGCCGCTCATCCTCGGCCCCGGCCCGTCGGTCGACGGCGGCATGATGGTCAACATGGACGCCGACCCCGAACTCGAAATGGTGCACGTCGTCCAGGACCAGTTGCACGCGCTCAACCTCGATGGCACCAACGTGCCCGGGTTCCCGCGTCTGCTGACCGCCGGCCACGGTACCTTCGGCGCCCCCGCCTTCGGCGATGTCGACGGCGACGGCGAAGACGAGATTGTCGTGCAGACGTTCTTCTTCGGCATCCGCGGCAACGTGTTTGCAATCAACAAGGACGGCTCGACCGTGCCGGGCTTCCCGGTTTCGGTGGGCGGTCCGTTCAAGAGCCCGGCGCTCGCCGACCTGGACGGCGACGGCGACCTGGAGATCCTGGTCAACGCCAACTCGGGCGGAGTAGCGCAGCTCTCGGCCCTCGAGGGCGACGGCACGCAACGCGCAGGCTTCCCCGTTGTGCTCGACGACATCTCGAGCGGCGCATCGCCGGCCGTGGGCGACATTAACGGCGACGGCCAGCCCGAGATCGTCGTGTCGTCGTTCTACACCGTGTACGCCTTCGATGCCGATGGCAACACGCTCGCCGGCTTCCCGTACACGCCGGCCGATGGCGGCACCATCCAGACGCTGAACTACAACTCCGCCGGCTTGGCCGACTTGGACGGCGATGGTGCGCGAGAGATCGTGTTCGCGACGACCAACGAGGTCGATCCGTTCACTGGCCGCGTGTACGTGCTCGACTTTGCGGGCAACCTGCGCCCGGGTTGGCCCACCACCACCGAGTTCTCGATCTTCACGCCGCCGAGTATCGCCGACATCGACGGCGACGGAAACCTCGACATCGCCATCGGCGATCGGACGCTGACGCCCGCGCCACTCGCCAACATTCAAGTGTGGGATCGCGACGGCGTGCCGCTGCCCGGCTGGCCTGTGACCGGCGTCGTGGGCGCTGTGCACGCGCAGATCATGGTTGCCGATGTGGACGGCGACGGCGCGGTCGAGCTGCTCGTCGACGATAACACGGCCGTCACGCCGCTCTACGGCTTCAACCACGACGGCACGCCCATCTCGGGCTGGCCGCTGCCCGTTGGCACGGCTTCGTCGTTCCAGCAGTCGCCCACCATCGGCGACTTCGACGGCGACGGCTTCCTGGACCTGAGCGTGAGCGGCAACGACCAGATCAACAACCAGACCTACCTCTTCCAGCTCGCGTCCGACTCGATCGTGTACGACTCCGCGCTGGCTCCGGTACGCACGTACCAGTACAACGTGCGTCGCGACGGCGTGGCCGACGTACTCGAAGCCGCGCCGTGCCGGGTCGACATCGACGGCGACGGCGAGCTGACCATCTTCGACTTCCTGGCGTTTCAGAACGAGTTCGACGCGGGAGACCTGGCGGCCGACTTCGACGGCGACGGCGAGCTGACCATCTTCGACTTCCTGACGTTCCAGAACGAGTTCGACGCCGGCTGCGAGTAGGCCCTACGCCTCGGGGCGCCGCCGCCGGGGCTTGAAGATCGCCGTCGCCTGGGCCGGAGCGCGCAAGTCGCGCACCGGTCCCTTGTTCACGCGCTCCATGGCGCTCTTGGCCATGTCGGGCGAGTACTCGCAGCCAACGTAGCGCCGCCCGAGTGCTGTCGACGCGACGGCCGTGGTGCCGCTGCCGGTGAATGGGTCGAGCACCAGGTCGCCCTCGTTGCTGGTCGCACGCACCACGCGGGCGAGGTAGAGCTCGGGGAGCTGGTTGTCGTGGTTGCCGCGGCGCTCGGCGTTGTTGCCCTGGATGCGGCCCCAGTATTGACCGTACCACACGTCCATCGGCAGGCGCATGCCTGCGGGCATGCCGTCCTTCTTGTCCATCGTCCGCGGGTCGAAGTACGTCGTCGCCCGATCGCTGGGCTCGAGAACTTCCCCGGGGTTCCACGTGCGGTTCTTGGGATCCTTGCAGAAGTACAGCACATGCACCTTGCTGTTGATGAACCGGCTGGTGGTGTTCTGCCCGAAGCGATAGTGCCACACGCACCAGTTGACCATGTGCATCCCGCGCTGCTTAAGGTGCACCACGATCTCGGCGGCCCAGTCGTCGGGTATGTTGATCCACAGGCTGCCCGTGGGCTTGAGTGCCTGAATACAGAGATCGATCCAACGCTGCGTAAAGGCCGTCACATCGCCCGGCCGCCCGAAGCTCTGCGTCACGTCGCAGTACTCCTTGTCGGGCATCGAGTCGTCCCACTTGTCGTAGCTGCGCGCCCAGTTGAACGGCGGGTCGGCGAACACGAGGTCCACCTGCCCCTTGGCGCATTCGGGGATCTGCGGCAACAACTCCCGGCAATCGCCAACGTAGACACGGCAGTCGGGCAGACTCTTGCCCTTCGGGCGCAAGGGCTTGGGCAGCTTCGACTTGGGCTTGGGCATCGGCTTGGATGGAGTCGCAGTGGGCACGAAGCAGTGTACCGTGCTCGAGCGCAAAGCGCTACTTGGGTGTTGGAAACGATGCGATGTTGCCGATAGCTTTCCTCGCCCGGTTGTCGTTTGCCGAGCGGATTTCGGATTGCAGAGAGAGGCCCAAGTGTCGCACAACCAGCGCAAGAACGCCGCCGGGCTGTGGTGCAGCCCGGCTATTCGCGCCACCCGATTGGGCGGCCTGTGCATCGTTGCCGGTGTCGGCCTGGTCGCCGCCGGTGGCTTGGTGGCGCGCGATCCGGACCCTGGGTCGATCTGGGCCGCGGTGGCGCTGATGGCATTGCCGGCCCTGGCGCTCGGCGCCCTCGCGCTCTATCGAGCAAACCGCCTGAGCCGTGGATAGTGAAACAAACAGCCCCTCGCTTGCACGAGGGGCTTGCTTGTCCTTGGTTACCGAGCCCCGGCCGTCTCCAGAGCCGGGGGCGTGGGCAGGTCCACGTCGGTCCCGTTCACGTGGTTGAAGTAGTTGGTGAACACGTTCAGCGCCACGCTGGCGATGACCTCCACAACGTCGCCGTCGTCGTAGCCCGCGGCCTTGAAGGCGCTCAGGTCGCCCTCGTCGGCGTGGCCGTTCTTGTCCAGCAGGGCCTTGGTGAAGGTGGCCAGGGCGCCGTACTTCGGGTCGCCCATGTCGCCGCGGCGTGCCTCGAGGGTCTGGGCCTCGCTTAGCCCTGCCCCTTTGCCGATGTGCGTATGGGCCGCCAGGCAATAGTCGCAGTCGTTCTGCTGGGCCGTCACCAGGGCGACGATCTCGCGCTCGGCCGCCGACAGCGAGCCGCCGGCTAGGGCGCCGCTCATGCCCAGGTAGGCCTGGAGGCCGGCTGGCGAGTTGGCCATGCCCTTGAAGATGTTCAGGTGCTTGCCCTTTAACGGGCCGTCGAAGATCTCCTTGGCCTTGCCCGAGGCGTTGGCGGGGTCGATGGTGTTCAGGCGGGGCATTTCGGTCTCCTTGTGTTGGGGATGGTTCGTGTGTTCCCATCGGGGTTTGTGATGCTTGCTCCAGAACCAACCCCAGCCGGACCATCCATATTCTTGTATCTACAAATAAATTTGCCAGCGATCCCCCAGGCCAAATAAAAACCGGCCCCATGGGGCCGGCGTTCGAAGCAGTGCCGTGCCATCGCTGGCAAGGCCGGATGTGTGAAGTGGAATCAGGCGGCGCGGCGGCGGCTGCCCGAGCGAGCCGAACGCAGCGTCAGGCTGCGGCTCGTCGAGGTCGTGCTGCGGGCCGGGCTCTTGCGGGTGCTGGGCTTGCGGGCCGCGGTCTTGCGACCGTTGGTCCGGGCCGTAGCGGTGCGAGCCGTGCTCTTGCGAGCGGTGCTGCGCTTCGCGGTGGTCCGCTTCGCGGGGGTGCGCTTGGCCGTGGTCGTGCGACCGGTGGCCTTCCGCGCGGTGGTGCGCTTGGCGGTGGTCCGCTTGGCCGTGGTCTTGCGACCGGTGGTGCTACGGGCCGTGGTCTTGCGCGCGGCGGGCTTGCGGGTGGTCGCCCGCGTGGCCGTGGTGCGCTTAGCGGTGGTGCCGGTCTTGCGAGCGGTCGTCTTGCGACCAGTCGTCTTCCGGGCCGTGGTGGTGCGACCGGTGGTCCGCTTGGCGGCGGTCTTGCGACCGGTGGTGCTGCGGGCCGTGGTCTTGCGGGTGCTGGGCTTGCGAGCCGCGGTCTTGGCACCCGTGGTGCGCTTGGCGGTCGTGCCGGTGCGGCGCTTGGCCGTGGTGCCGGTCTTGCGAGCCGTGGTCTTGCGACCAGTGGTCCGCTTGGCGGTGGTCTTGCGACCGGTTGCCTTGCTGCCGGTGGTCTTGCGAGCGGTGCTCTTGCCGGCGGTCTTACGGGTGCTCGGCTTGGTGGCCTTGCGTTTGGTGGCGATGGCGCTCCCGGTGGTCCGGGTGCGACGCTTGGGGGCAGTCCGGGCCGCGTGGGTGCGGCTGGTGGTCCTGGTCCCGCTACGGCGAGTCGAAGTCGAAGTCGGCATACCTGAATCTCCAAACAGCGGCCGCGGTCTTGGTTGCTCCCGGGAGGTCCGAATTGGTCCTGCAGAGCCGGGCGATATGGTTTGTGCGGCCTGATCCATCTCGTCCGGCCGCCGTCAGTGGCGGATAACCCCGAACGCATGGTGCATCGACCCTTCACCGCATGTCATTCAGCGAATCCGACGAAAAAAAAGAAAATCTGCCCCAAACGCGCAAAAACCGCGCGAAGAAAGCCGCCAGTGCCCCAATCTACTGCCCAATCCACCGCCCGATCGCCCTGGACGCCCACGAGTTGGCAGCAGCGCCCGCGCGCTCAAACCGTTCAATATGACGACCCTGCCGCCCTCAAGCGCGCGGTCGATCGCCTGGCCGGCCTGCCGCCGCTGGTCACCTCGTGGGAGATCGAGAGCCTCAAGGCCAACCTCGCCGACGCCCAGGCCGGCAAGCGCCTGATCATCCATGGGGGCGACTGCGCCGAAACCCTCGACGAGTGCAGCCCGGCCACCATCACCGCGACACTCAAGATCCTCCTCCAGATGAGCCTCGTACTCATCCACGGCTCGCAGAAGCCCGTGGTCCGCATCGGCCGCCTGGCCGGCCAGTACGCCAAGCCCCGCTCCAAGCCGACCGAGACCGGCGACATCGACGGCCAGGCCTGCGAGCTTCCCAGCTACTTCGGCGACCTGGTCAACAAGGCCGACTTTACCCCGGGCGCCCGCCGGCCCGACCCGGAGTTGCTCCTGGCCGGCTACCACCACGCGGCCATGACGCTCAACTTCATCCGCTCGCTGGCGACCGGCGGCTTCGCCGACCTGCACCACGCCGAGCAGTGGGATCTGCGGTTCCTGACCAACGCCCAGCTCTCTGGCGACCTGCGCGAGCGCTACCAGCGCATGAGCCAGGAGGTGCGCAGCGCCATCCGCTTCGCCGAGCTCATCGGCGAAAACTCGATGCACGAGGTCAGCCGCGTCGATTTCTTCGCCAGCCACGAGGGGCTCAATCTCGAATACGAGAGTGCCCAGACCCGCAAGGTTCCCCGCCGCGACGGCTACTACTGCCTCACCACCCACCTGCCCTGGATTGGTGAGCGCACCCGCGCCCTCGACGGCGCCCACGTCGAGTTCTTCCGAGGCATCGCCAACCCCGTGGGCGTGAAGATCGGCCCGAGCATCGATCCCGACGAGGCCGTCGCCCTGCTGCGCACACTCAACCACAAGCGCGAGCCGGGCAAGATCGTGCTGATCTCGCGCATGGGCGCGACGAAGGTCGACGCGCTGCCGCCGATCTTGCGAGCCGTCGAGAAGTCGGGGGAGCCGGCCGTCTGGCTGTGCGACCCCATGCACGGCAACGGCCACGTGACCGACGACGGCCGCAAGACGCGCAGCTTTGACGCGATCGTGGCCGAGCTGCGCAGCACGATGGCCGCCCACGCCCAGGCCGGCACCGTGCTCGGCGGCGTGCATGTCGAGGTCACCGGGCACGACGTGACCGAGGTCATCGGCGGTGCCTCGGGCGTGACGCAGGAGCGACTGTCCGAGAACTACGCCACCGCCTGCGACCCGCGCCTGAACTACGCCCAGGCCCTGGAATTGGCGTTTATTCTGTCAGGCGCGCTCAGCCGAACGGCGGGCGACCTTCCGGCGTAAAATAGACAATGCCCACCTATGACTATGAACTCCTGGACAAGAAGGGCGAGCCCACCGGCAAGACCTTCGAGTACGTCCAGCGCATGGCCGACGAGCCGCTGACCGAGCACCCCGAGACCGGCCAGCCCTGCCGCCGCGCGATCTCCGCGCCCGCCATCGCCGGCAAGTGGAGCGACCTCAACAAGACCCAGATGAGCAACAAGCGCCTGGGCGAACTCGGCTTCACGAAGTTCGAGAAGAAGGGCGACGGCTACTACGAACGCACGGCCGGGAGTGAGGGGCCGAAGACGATCAATGCGGATGACTACCTCTAGCCCACAAGACTCTCGATCCCGTCCAGCCCCACCGGCTCCTTCGTAAAAAACCCTTCCCCCGCCCCAACCCCGATCCGGCTGCCCAGATACGTCCCGCTCGCCTCGACCCAGTCGATCACCTTGCGGTTCTTCTCGGGCAGCACGAACTGCGTGTGGTACGCTCGGATCGACTCGATCTTGCGCTCCACGTACCCCGTCACGTCGAGAATGAAGCTCGGGTTGGCCACCCAGCGCAGGTGCGTGGCGTAGTAGTAGAACAGCCACTTGGGATAGATCGGCTCGCCCGCCGCCATCCCCTCGGGCGCCGGCATGTCGATGCCCGTCAGCTTGGCGTCGAATCGCGCGTCCTCGACGATCCGCGTGACGGCACGATGGTCGGGGTGCGCATCCTCGAAGAAAGGCGTGAACACGATGCTCGCCTGGTGGGCCCGGATCACGCCCGCCATCACGTGCCTCGCGGCGATGGTGTGCTCGACGAACCGATTGGGCATGCCTAGCAGCACACGCTGCACCGGCTTGGCATCGGGAAACTTCGCCGGGTCGGGCGACAGGATCTCCGCCGCCTTCTTCGCCTCGGCGGCACGCGTCACTGGATCGCCATACGGCGTTGGCTCGCCGTTGGTCACGTCGACCAGCAGCACGTCGTGCCCCTGCTCGGCCAGCTTGGCGATCGCGCCGCCCATGCCGAGCTCTTGATCATCAGGATGCGGTCCGACGACGAGGATGTTGGCCATGGGCGGAGGATATCGACGCGCGGCGTCGCCGTGGGCACATTCCGTCGCGGTTCTTGGGCTTTGGTCGGATTGCACCAAGGCCGCATTTCGGATATCTTGGGTTAGGGACATAGGGAGAAATGAAGTGAATCGAGCCCTCACCACGACGCTGCTGTTCACTGCCGCCTCGGCCTGCTTGGCCCAGGATGGGCCGCTCAAGGTCCGCACCATCGACCTCGATCTGTCGGCGACGTTCCCGAAAGCCACGGTTGCCACCGTGCCGGTCGAGCCGCCGGTGCCCGTGCTCCGTGGGGCCGAGGTCGTGATCGACGCGATCGACCTGAGCCGGACCAAGACCGATATCGGCGGCGCGGCCGTGCAATTTAGCGTCGCGCTCGTGTCGGGCGGCGAGACGATTGGCTTTGCCGACATCCCCGACCTGCAACTGATCAGCCGGGCGGACACGGCCGCCAACACCCGCCGCGTGCGCATCCCTGTTTCGGGCGAGGGCGCGATCGACGCCGTGCGATTCGTGCTGACGCCGGTGGTGACCAGCGCGCCCGTGGCCGACCTCGAAGCCCGCGTGACGGGTCTGGCCGGCTCGACGGAGGCCACGCTCTACGTCGCGTACGGCGTGCGCGACACTATCCGCTCGCCCCATGGCACGACCGATCTATCGCCGCCGTCCGCGTTTGCCGCGAGCACCACGAGCGTGTCGGTCTGGCAGACCCTCGACGCTCGCGACGCCGACAACAGCCGCCTGGGCGACACCGGGCTGATCACGCTGGGCACCTGGAACGGCTTGCTCGCCGGTACCGGATCGATCATGGCCGAGGCGCGCGTGCGATTCGGTGATGGCACCGAGCTTACCCTGGACGATGCACACAGCCCGAGCACGGGCGAGCCCCGTGATCCGGCCGAAGGGCACAGCGCCTACGACAACGCGCTGGCGATCGGCCCGGCGGCAGCAGAGCGCATCGAATCGGTCGACGTGCGCGTGAGCGTCGTCTTCGACGGCATCGGTGCGGTCGATTTCTTCCCGATGATCCCCTTCACCATCCGTGCGTACAAGACCAACTGGCGTTGCTACGCCGACGCCAACCAGGACGGCATCCTCAACATCTTCGATTACCTCGCGTTCCAGAACGCGTTCATGGACGGCGATCCGTACGCCGATTGCGATAGCGACGGTGTGCTGACCATCTTCGACTTCCTGTGCTATCAGAACTCGTTCGACACCGGTGAGGCCTGCCCCTGAACCGGCACTACCGCCGCTGCCCCACCGCGATTAGCCCGTACTTCACCGGCTGCTCATCCGCCGGCGCGTCGACCGTCAGCTCCACCAGCGCCAGCAGTTCGGGTGGCTCGGCCGCGAAGAACCCGCCCGCGCCGAATCGCCGTCCCTGGGCGTCGACGAAGTCGCCCAGCGGCACGCGCAGGGTTTCGCCGATGGCCAACCCCTCGATGGCGTAGCCGTAGCGGCCATTGAGCCAGAGCGTGCCCGGGCCGAAGCTGCGGGCGGTGGTGTTGGTCAGCCGGAGCCTGGTGCCCTCGCGGAAGGCGTGGATATCGAGCGTTTCGACGCGTTGGCTGGCGAGCGGGTAGACCGGCCCGCTGTCCAATTCGCCCCGCGAGGCACAGCCCGCGAGCAGCGCGAGTCCCACGCCCGAAAACACGATTGGCAAGCCTCGACGCATCGCCAATGGTGCCCCCGCCATCCCCCCGCGTCCACTACCCTTGCCCGATGTCCTGCGAGACCGCCTCACGCAACGCTACCGAGCCCACCCCGGGTGTCGCCCCAGGCGGCGAGGGCCTCGACGCGCGCGCTATCGCCGCCGAGATCGGCCGCACCGGTGTGCACCCGCTCCTGCCCGCGACCATCCCCGGCATGGACGCCCCCTTCTACCAAGCCGGCCTGGCGGGCTACTCCGACGCGGCCATGCGCATCATCGCCCGCCGCCACGGCTGCCCGCTGTGCGTCACCGAGGCCCTGCTCGACCGCACCCTGCTGGCCGGCGGTCGCGGCTTCGCCAAGGCCGACTTGGGCGAGCTGCACGACAACGTGCCCGGAGGCGAGGACGACCACCCCCTCGTGGGCCAGATCATGGGCAGCGACCCCGGCGAGATGGCCGCCGCGGCGATCAAGATGGTCGAACAGGGCGCCAGGCGGCCTAAGGAATATCGCAAGCTGGCCGAGGGTGGCGAGCTGGCCATCGAACACACGAGCGAGTCTTCCTTCCAGGCCATCGACATCAACCTCGCATGCCCGGTCAAGAAGATCGCCAAGAAGGCCCGCGGCGGACACTGGCTGGCCGAGCCCGATGGCGCGATCGACATCCTCAAGGCCGTCCGTGACGCGCTGCCCGAGAGCATGCCGCTGACGCTGAAGATCCGCCGCAGCTTCGACGACACGCCCGAGATGGCGCGCAACTTCATGCGCATCTTCGACGCCGCCTACGACCTTGGTTACGCCTGGGCCACCGTCCACGCGCGCACCGTCCAGCAGAAGTACGTCGGCCCCAGCCGATGGGACCTGCTCCGCGACATCGTGCAGCAGCGCCCCGGCCGCGTCGTCTTCGGCTCGGGCGACATCTGGAAGGTGCAGGACATCTTCCGCATGATCGGCTACACCGGCGTCGCCGGCGTCAGCGTCGCCCGCGGCTGCATCGGCAACCCCTGGATCTTCCGCCAGGCCCGCGCCATGATGGCCGGCGACGAGCCCCGCCCCCCCACCATCGCCGAGCAGCGACAGGTGCTCGAGGACCACTTCGAGCTGGCCCTGCGAGTCAACTCAGGCATGCGCGACCCCGAACACCACACCGGCAAGACCATGCGCAAGTTCGCCATCCGGTTTGCGCAGCATCATCCGGCGGGGGATGAGGTGCGCAAGCGGTTTATTGGGGTGAAGGGGCTGGAGGATTGGCGGGGGGTGCTTGGGGAGTGGTACGCGACCGATAGCCTGGGCAAGTCGACCTAAGCCCGCTTCTCCCCACCCCCCGGATACGCAATCCGCCCGTGGTAAATGCTCGCCACCGTCTTGGAGATCGAATCCCCCACCGCGTCCAACTCCTTGAGCGTCAGATCGCAGTCGTCGAACTGGCCGTCGGTCAGCCGCTTCTGGGCCAGGCGACGCACGAGCTGGTCGATGCGGGCCGGCGTCGGGTCGGCCATCGTGCGCGTGGCGCTCTCGACGGCGTCGGCCAGCATGAGGATGGCGCACTCCTTCGTCCGCGGGTTCGGGCCCGGGTAGCGATACTCCATCTCGCTCGGCTCGCTGACCAATTCGCCCTCCTTGGCCTCGCGTTTGCTCACCTCGGCCGCCTCGCCCGAGGCGCCCTTGCTCACCGCCCGGCTCTCGCGCGCGGCCTCGGCCTCGTCGGCGGCCTTCTGCTTCGCACGGTGGTAGAAGTATTCCACCAGGGTCGTGCCGTGGTGCGCCTCGATGTAGTGGTGCAGCGTGCGCGGCAGGCCGAACTCGCGCGCCAGCTCCAGGCCGTCCTTCACGTGACCCACGATCACCAGCAGGCTCATCGCCGGGCTCAGCTTGTCGTGCTTGTTGGGCCCGCCTGCCTGGTTCTCCACGAAGTACTCGGGCTTGTTCATCTTGCCCACGTCGTGGTACAACGCGCCCACGTACGTCTGCAACGAGTCCGCCCCGATCGCGTCCGCCGCCGCCTCGGCGATCGACGCGACGTTCATCGAGTGGTTGTACGTGCCCGGCGCCCGGCGTTGCAGCTCGCGCAGCAGCGGGTGCTTGGGGTCGCGCAGCTCGATGAGCTTCATGCCCGTGGTGATGTCGAACGCCTTCTCGACGCTGGGCAGGATGAACAGCACCAGCCCCGCCATCGCCAGCCCACCACTGGCGGCAAAGCCCATGTCCCATGACAATTCGAGCAAGCCCTGAGCCGACAGCGGCCGGCCGAGCAGCCCACCGCCCAGCGTCGCCGCCGCCAGCGCGAGCGCGGTTGCCAGTCCGGTGCGCACGAACGCCCGCCGATCCCGAATGTCGCTGAGCTGCCACGCCGCGGTCGCCGCCCCGGCCAGCGGGATCATCACGAACCACGATGGCCTGCCCAGCGCGACCGTCACCAGCACCGCGTGCCCGGCAGAGATTGCCAGCGCGATGCGCGCGTCGTAGGCGATCACCAGCAGCATCGACAGCAGCAGCGTCGGCGCCACCGCCAGCAGCATGACCAGTCGCGGCTCCAGCGCCGCCGGCCATACCGCAAGCGCGAAGCACGCCACGAACAGCCCGGCGATGCCCAGCATGCGCTCGGGGTTGCGCGTCACGCGGGGGCAGTACCACGCCAGATACAGCGTGAGCCCCAGCACCACCAGCACGCACACCGCGACGGAACCGACCAGTCGCGACCCGAGCGAGAACACGCCCCGCGCCTCCGCCACGGCATCCCGCTCGCTGCGCAACAGGCCGATGGTCTCGAGCCCAACCGGCTCGCCTCGCCGCACGATCACCTGCCCCGCCTGCACCTCGACCCAAGACTCCTCGATGCCCTCGACCACCTCGGCCTGCCGGGCGGCGGTCTCCGCTTCGTCGAGCCGGTACGTCGGCTCGGTCTGGTTCACCAGCCGCCCGACAATGAGCGACCGCAACGCGGGTTCGCTGAGCTGCGATTGCCCGGCGATGAGTTCGGCAGCCTCGCGCCGCTGCTCGGGGCTGGCGACATTCACAAGGGTGGTGGCGTTGGTGTGGATGGGCTGCGTGCTCGTCTCGCTGTCGTGCAGCCAGATGACCGCCGTCTCGCCCGCCTCGCTGCCGCCAAGCTGGGCCGAACGCTGCCGCTCGGTCTGCCATGTGGCAAGATCGACAAACGGCCGCCGCACCAGCGCGTTGCGCAACCGCGTCATGGCCTCGGTCCACCGCGGCTCGACCTCTTCCTCGGTCACCAGCCCGCGGATGGCGGCCAGCTCTTCCTCATCGAGATCGAACCGCGCGCGAAGCTCGGGCGCCACCTGCTCGAGCGTCTCGGCGTCACGTAGCGTGAGCGGCAAACCCGCAAGCCCATCGACCAGCCCTCTCAGCTCGGGCCGCATCACGAAGATGCGGGCCGCCCGATCGCGCGCCAACGTGCGCTTCTCGTCGGTGCGCGCCGGGTCGGGCATGCGAAAGGGCTCGCGGGCCACCACCGTCTCGTCGGCCAACCGACCCATCGCCAGCATGGGCTGCGAACTCGCCCACCACGTGATCACGCTCAGCAGCAACGCCGCCCCGGTGCTGATGACCACCGCGTACCCCGTCTTGGGGTTGGTGATCAGCCGCTGGAACTTCTCCCAGGGCGTCTGCCGCTCCCGCCGCAGGCTCACGCGCCGGCCGCTGCTCTTGGACTTCTGCCAGGGCCAACGCATCACGCATCCCCCTCGGCCATCGCCGGCGTGGGTTTCTTCGAGTCTTCCTCGCCGTACGCGTCGATGATCCGCTGCACCAGCGGGTGTCGCACCACGTCCTCACGCGTCAACGCGGCGAACGCGACCCCGCGCACGCGCCGCAGCCGCCGTGCCGCGTCGATGAGCCCGCTGCCGCCCGGGTCGGGGATGTCGATCTGCGTCGGGTCGCCCGTCACGATCATGCGAGAGCCCTCGCCCATGCGCGTGAGGAACATCTGCATCTGCCCCACCGTGCTGTTCTGGGCTTCGTCTAAGAGGATCGCCGCCTGATTGAGCGTGCGTCCACGCATGAACGCCAGGGGCGCGATCTCGATCACACCGCTCTCGAGGAACCGCTCCATCGTGCCCACGTCCATCATGTCGTACAGCGCGTCGAGCAAAGGCCGCAGGTACGGATGCACCTTCGCTTGCATGTCGCCGGGCAAAAAGCCAAGCCGCTCGCCCGCCTCGACGGCCGGCCGCACCAGCACCAGCTTGCGCACGCGATCGGTCCGCAGCAGATGCACAGCCGCCGCGACGGCCAGGTACGTCTTGCCCGTGCCGGCAGGGCCCATGCCGAAGACCAACTCGTTGGTGCGGATGGCCTCGAGGTAGTTCTCCTGCCCCGGCGTGCGCGCGCGGATCTGCCGCCCGCCGCTGTAGACCGCTAGCGGGCCCTCCCACGCCTCGCCGTCGCCTGGCGGAACCCGCGTCGGCCCACGACCACCCGGAGCGAGCCCGGGCGTGGTCGACACATCCGGATAGTCCGAGCCGTTTGGCGCCATCAGCCCGCCCGAGGCCGCCTCGGCCAGCATCTGGAGCACATCCGAAGTCGACGCACGCCCCCCACGCCGCAGGATGGCCCGCAGGAAGCGCTCGGCCGCCCGCACGCCCTCTTCCTGCCCGCTGATGCGCACGATGCCGCCCTTGGGCGTCACCGACACCCCCAGCCCCTCGCGGAGCAGGCGTACATTCCGGTCATGAACCCCCAGCACCCGAACCGGATCGGGGCCGATGGGAAACTCGATGGTCAATTCCAAGAACCAGTCTCCAGACCGTGAACCGCCGGACTCTGCCAGCCCCGGCCCACACCGTCAGTGTCGTCTCTCGGGCAATCCTACCTGAGGCCAATCGCCCAAGCCGATGAAGAACCAAACAAAAGCCAATTTCATTCATCTCGCCGCCCTGGCCCTCCTGGCGGGCTGCGCCGTGGGGCCGGGCTACGAGATCGTGCCCACCGACGGCCCCACCACCCTGGGCCCCACCCCCGGCGACCGCGACGACGTCCCCCGCGCCCTCGATGTTGCTCTTTCCGACGCCGAGGCCGCGATGCTCTCTGGCGCTTGGGAAGGCGACACCTACACCGCCCGCCTGCTGGTCATCGAGAACCGCGAGGGTGTCGCCACCGCCTCCCGTGTTGGTGATGGGCTGTACACCCTGACCGCCTTCGTCGAGCCCGACGGCGACCAGGTCGCCCAGCAACGCCTGCTCGACACCTGGGCCCGCCGCCTGCGCCAGCTCCACGGCGTGGAATGGGCCCCGCGTTAGCCGCCGCGCTTCTGGGCCTTCACGGCCGGTACCGCCCCGGCCAGTTCCACCGTCATCGTCGTGCCGTGCTGCCACACGCTCTTCACCTTGATGGCGCCATTGAGCGTTCGCACCGCGTGCTTCACGATGGCAAGCCCCAGCCCCGTGCCGCGCGCGATCTTGCTGCCGTCGCGCGACGTGTCGGCCTGGTAGAACCGCTCGAAGATGCGCTGCTGCATCGGCAGCGGGATGCCCTGCCCCTGGTCGATCACCTCGAGCACGCACGTGCGCGCCGCTCCGGGCGTGTCGCCCTCGATAATCGTGCCGCGCACGAGCACCTCGTCGCCGCTCTCGCTGAACTTGATGGCGTTCTCGATCAGGTTCCGCAGGATGATCGTCAGCAGATTGCGATCGGTGCGCAGGTGCTCCAGTTCGCCATCGAGCTCGAAACGCAGCGTCACCCCGCCGCGCTCGCACATGGCCTCGAAGTTCTGTGTCAGCACGTGCACCAACTCGCTCGCGGGCACCAGCGAGAGCTTCGCCGAACCCTCGAGCGCCTCGAGCCTCGACAGATCCAGCAAGTCTCGGATCAGGTCTTCCAGCCGGAACACGTTCTCGTCGAGCATCGAGAGCAATCGCGTCCGCATCGCCTCGTCCCGGGCGGCGGGCCCTTGCAGCGTGTCGACCGCGCCACGCAGCGCCGCGATGGGCGTGCGTAGCTCGTGCGACGCGTTGGCCGCGAAGTCGGTCCGAACCTCGAGCGCCCGAGCCAGTTCGCTCACGTCCCGCAAGGCCAGCAGCACGCCCCGGCTCTCGCTCCCATCTTCAGAAGAACCCCCACGCACCAGCGGCACCGGTACGGCCGAAACTTCCGCCACGCGATATCCGTTCTCGCCCGCGATCGTCACCCGCCGCCGGCACCGCTCGCCTCGCGCGGCCCGCGCGTGCAGAGACAGCACCTCGGCGTTCGTAAACACCTCGTCGACGTGCCGACCGATCAGGTCATCGCGATCCATCTCGAGCCAGTGGCACGCCGCCTCGTTCACCCGCGCAACGGTCTGGCGCTCATCGCACACCATCACGGGCTCGTCGATCAGCCGGAAGTACGACGCCAACTCCCGATACGACGACTCGAGCTTCGCCGCCTCGGCCTGGGCTTCCTTGGCTTGCTTCCCGGCTTCCCGTGCTGCGCGTTGGAGCTCGGTTGCCCCAAGCCACACCGCGACGGCCGCACCCACCAGCAGCAAGGTCGCCACGATCGGCAGCAAACTAATCAGAACAAGCACGAGGGCGCCAACCCCCGCCAACGCCGCAATCACGAACCAGCGTCGGCCGCGTGCACCCATGCTCAGATCGTATCGCCGCGGCGCGTCACGCCGGGGCCAACTCGTGCACCGCGCGATAGCCCACGCCGCGCACCGTCTTGATCTGCCGCCCCCAGCGCCCCATCTTGCGGCGGATGCTGGTGATGTGCACGTCGATGGTCCGCTCGGTCACCGTCACGCCCGGGCCCATCGCGTGGCTCATGAGCTTGGTGCGGCTCAGCACCTTGCCGTCGGCCTCGATCAAAGCCGAGAGCAGGCGGAACTCCGTGAGCGTGAAGGGGATCGTCTCGCCCTCCAGCGTGGCCTCGTGGGTTTCCAGGTCGAGCGCCACACCGCCCAGGCGTAGCACCTGCTCGCTGGTCCGCCGGCCCTGCTGTGATCGGCGGAACACCGCGTCGATCCGCGCCAGCAGCACCTTCATCGAGAAGGGCTTGGTCACATAGTCATCGGCCCCCACCGCCAGGCCCACCACCTGGTCGACCTCGTCCCCCTTGGCCGTCAGCATGATGATGGGCACCTGCCCGATGGTCTTGTCGGCCCGGATCTGCTTGGCCACCTCGGTGCCGGGCAATTCGGGCAGCATCAGGTCGAGCAGGACCAGGTCGGGACCGTGTGCCCGGGCCTTGGCCAGCCCGTCGCTGCCGGTGTGGGCGCAAATGGTCCTATAACCACTGCTCCGCAGGTTATACTCGAGCAGATCCGACAGATCCCGCTCGTCTTCCACGATCAGGACCACCCGTTCGCTGGCATTCGCACCGCTCGCGACCATGTCGTTGCCCTCGCGTTCCACCCGCTTGGCCCGCCCTTGGGACCTGTCTGGGGGCTGATTCTTGGGCATGATCACGCTCCTGCAACGGCTGCTACACCCGACTTTAACATATCTTCGCATTCAAGAACAGATTGTGGTGTCCAAAGAACCATCGGGCCGAAAAACGGACTGGACCAGTAGTTGGCAAGGGCTAAGTTGCTTGCTACACTCTCGGCTCTCGACCGGTAATCGGTCGAAGCCAACCGGGAACAGGGCCGTTCAAAGCGGTTTCCCGTGTGGTCCATTCAGGGCCCAAAAGGCCCCTGGCGTTTCTGTCAAGGGGCTCGGTAGGGCGGAGAACGCATTTTCCCGGCATCTTGGGGATGCCGGGTTGGCTGACGGAAAAGGCCCAGGATGGGCCCACGCCAGCTTGTTTGGGGGCTCAATGGTCGAGCCCGATCGATCGATCTTCTGGGTGGAACCCCGAGCATCGATCACAACGTGCGACCGGCCAATGCAACGTGCGGCCGGGCACGGTGGCAGAGTCGGGCGGCCAACCCGCCCTCATGACCTCGAAGAAGGAGTCTCGTAGATGAGTCACAAGAAGGCCACAGTGCTGCTCGCGGGCCTCGCAATGGGCCTTGGTGGCACCGCGATCGCTCAAACGTCGAGCCTGGATGAAGCCCGCTCGTTCGCTGCGGAAACCCGCACCGACGCCTCGCGCGCCACGCTCAACCAGGGTGCCGCCGGCGGTCCCGAGGTTTTCGGTCGCCTCCAGTTCCAATACAACGTCACCCTGATCGATGATCCGGTGCCCGCCACCGGCGAGGACTACGCCAACGGCTTCCAGAACCGCCGCGCCCGCCTGGGTGTTCGTGGTGAGGAAGAGGGCTTCGGCTACTACGTCCAGGGTGGTTTCGACCGCAACAGCGGTAGCTTTGATCTGCTCGACTTCTACATCACGACCGATGTCCCCGGCATGGAGGACGAGGCCAAGCTGAAGTTCGGTCAGTTCAAGGCCCCCTTCCTGTACGAGGAGCTGGTCTCCTCGGGCAGCCAGCCGCTGGTTGATCGCTCGTTCACCAACAGCCGCTTCAGCCAGGGCCGCAGCCAGGGCATCTCGTTCATCTACGCCGGCAACGAAGACGATGATTACAAGGTCGAGGTCAACTTCTCCGACGGCTTCAACTCGGCCAACACCGGGTTTGCCAACCCGATGGAAGCCGATTTCGCCATCGGCGGCCGCTTGGACTACAAGGTCCAGGGCGCCTGGAGCGACCTGAAGGACTTCACCGCCACCCAGGGCCAGGAGCAGGCCCTCCGCTTCGGTGGTGCGATCTTCTACCAGCAGGGTGACGGCACCTATGCCCTGGGCACCGGCGCCACCAACGAGCTGGACCTCCTGAGCGTCACCGTCGACGGCCAGTGGGAGCAGAACGGCGTCAGCGTCTTCGGCGCCTTCATCCTCCAGGACTTCGACAACGGCACCGACGATGGCACCGACATGGGCTTCATCGCCCAGGCCGGCTACCGCTTCGACGCCAACCAGGAGATCTACGGTCGCTTGGACTACATCCTGGCCGATGCCGACGGCGTCGACGACTTCGTCGCCCTGACCGTTGGCTACACCAACTTCATCAACGGCAACCACAACGCCAAGTTCGTTGCCGACGTCTTCTTCGTCTTCGAGACCGTCAACATGACCCCGCTCACCGGTGGCAGCGAGGGCCTGGCCCTGATGCCCGACAACGGCGACCCGCAGGCCGGTCTCCGCACCATGTTCCAGCTCAACTTCTGATCCCTCAGAAGAAGCCGGACTGATCTGAATCAAAGCGGGCGACCCGGTGTGGGTCGCCCGCTTCTTTTGTGTGCTCGTTTCTTTGCCTTCCCACTGCCGAAGCCGGAAAGGCGCGTGTGCTACATCCGCTCCAGCGTCGGCAATCCCAGCACGCCCATGCCATCTTCCAGCACGCGCGCCGTCAACTCGCACAGCCGCAGCCGGCTGTCCCGCGTCGCGTCGTCCTCGGCCTTCAGCACCGGGCACACCTGGTAGAAGCTGCTGAACTTGTTGGCGATCTCCAGCAGGTGCTGGCACAACCGGTGTGGCTCCAGATGCTCGCCCACCGCTCGCACCACCGACGGATACCGCAACAACGACATCGCGAGTTGCTTCTCCCCCTCGTGCTCGACGCGGATCGGTGCGTCCTTCCACGCATCACCCACGCCACGCTCCTCTGCATTGCGGAAGATGCTCTTGATACGCACAAGTGCGTTCAGAAGGTACGGCCCCGTGTCGCCCTCGAACGCGAGGATCCGATCGAAGTCGAAGACGTAATCACGAACGCGATCGGTTGACAAGTCGGCGAACTTCAGCGCTGCCATCGCAACTGTTTCCGCAGTGGCCTCGCGTTCCGTTGTGCTGACGTGCTCACTCCTCTCCGCCGCGGCGAGCGCCCGATCGTGTGCTTCATCCAGCAAGTCTTGCAACTTCACGCTCTCGCCCGACCGCGTCTTGAACGGCCGGCCATCGGTGCCGAGGATCGTGCCGAACGCCGCGTGCTCGAGCGACGCCTCGATTCCCGCTGGCGTCGTCGCATACCCGGCCTTGCGCGCCGCGGCGAACACCTGGCGGAAGTGCATCGCCTGGCGCACGTCCACGCAATAGATCACCCGGCTCGCGCCGATGTCCTGCACGCGACGCCGGATCGCCGCCACGTCGGTCGTGGCATACAGAAACCCACCATCCCCCTTGCGCACGAGCGCGGGCGGGTCCTTGCCCTCGCCGCGCACCACGAGCGCCCCGCCGTCCTCCTCGGCCACACCACGCTTGATGAGGTCATCGACCATCGGCGCCAGTTCGTCGCGATAGCTCGACTCGCCCGCGCTGGCTTCCAGGGTGATCCTAGTGTGCAGCCGCCTGCACGCGTCGATGCACGCGCCCATGGTGATGTCGCTGATGCGTTGCCACAGGTCGACGGCCCACTGCTCACCGCCCTGCAACGCCACGAGCGTCGCCTTTGCCCGGGCCATCGCGTCGTCCGCGTCGGCGACCTCTGCCTCCAGCTCGGCGACGACCTTCGGCCCAAGGTCCCACTTCTGCGCCAGACGCAACCCCGTGCGCCCCGCGCCCGTGCGCGCTTTCATGGCCTTGTAGATGCCATCGAGGTCGTCGAGCGTCACCGTGTCCAGGTCCAGCCGCCCCGCCGCATTCTCGTGGTGCAGATAGTCCACCACCATCGCGATGGGCAGGCCCCAGTCGCCGACGTGGTTCTGCCGTACGACGGTGTGCCCCAGCCGCTCGAGCGTGCGCGCCACCGCGTCGCCGATGACGATCGCCCGGATGTGCCCCACATGCATCTGCTTGGCCAGGTTCACGCCGCAGAGGTCGACGACGACCTTCTGCGGCGAGCCCACCGGCGGCAGGCCCAGGTCGGTGCCCGCAAGCTCACCAAGCAGCCCCGCGAGCGCCTCGCCACGCAGCGTGATGTTGATGAACCCGGGCCCGGCGATCGACGACGCGTCCACGGGCTCGGCGATGTCACCTACCTCGACCGCCTCGACGATCGCCGTCGCCACCTCACGCGGGTTCTTGCCCACCATCTTGCCCAGCGCCATGGCCGCGTTACACTGGAAGTCGCCCATCGCCGCCTTCTTGCTCGGCGCGATCAACGGATCGGCCTTGCCCGCCGCCTCGGGAAACGCACGCGCGATCGCCTCGCGGAACCGCTCGTCAAGGATGGCGATCGGATCGAGCTGGGATTGAGCGTCGGCTGGGCTGTGGGTCTCGTTCATCGGCCCATCGTACGGGCCCTACCGCTCGCGCGCCCACTCGCTAAGTTGTTGGCGAAGCTCGTCGGCGTACCGCAGCGTCGACGTCGAGGCCATCAGCACCTCGTCATCGTGAAAGACAGCCACACGCCCGTTCTCGATCGCCGGCACCGGAAGCTCAGCAAGCACCCCGAGCAACTCCCGCCAATCGGCGTCGTTCCCCGGCGCCAGCAGCACGATCGCATCGGGCGACAGCGTCAGCACGTCCTCTGCGTCCAGCGGCATGTACGGCCGCCCCGCGTCGAGAGCCGACACCCCGCCAATAGCCACCAGCACCTCGTGATGCACCGACCCAGGCCCAAGTGCGGCAGCGGGCTCGCCGGGCATCAGCAGCAAGACGCGACCCGCGTCCGCCAACGCGTCATCGGGCTCGAGCGCACTGGCAAACCGCTCCGAGGGCAACGCGCCCGCGTCAACCTCGGAAGACACCAACCCGTGCACCCCATCGGCCAACTCGATGAGTTGCTCCAGGTTCGTCAGTTCGAACGCCCGCACCTCGAACCCGACATCTTCCGCCAGCTCGGCCAACCCCGCCGGCGGCGCCGACGCCCCGGTTTCGACGTACACGTGCGTCGCCCCGCTCGCCGACAATTGCTCCAGATCGATGCCCGCCGCATCCCCCACCACTGGCAGCGACGGATCGAGCGACACGTCGTACCCCGAGCGCCCTACGGCCAGCGACTGGGCGCCAAAGTCACGCAGCATGATGCCGATCGCCGGGCTGGTCGTGGCGATGCGCACGCCTTGTGAAGGATGCGGCGTGGATTGCTCACCGCATGCCGCGATCAGCACCAGCAAAGCAAGCGACAACCACTTCATGCCAACACCCCCACCGCCTCGCGCACGTGCGCATCAAGCTCCCGCAAGCTCTCAACCGAGTGCAACGCGAACGGCCACGTGCGATCGAGCACACACTCCATGTCCGTCAATCGCTCCCGATCCCGCTCAGCCTCAGCCTGCATTATGTCCAGTTTATCCGAACCACGCTCCCGAGCCTCGAGCAGCAACTCGCGCATCTGCGCAAACAAGCGCCGCCGCTCCATCGACGCGTACGGCGCCTCGCGCATCGCCTGCACGATCCTGTCCCGCTCACGCTGCAAGTCTTCTTGCCCCAGCATCTCCGGGTGATGCCTCGCATGGTGCAAGCGCCACGCCGCCTTGGCCGCCCGCTTCGCGTCTGGCAACGGCCCATCACGCAACGGCAATCGCAGCGTCGCCGTCGCGATGACACCGGGCGCGAGGTCCGCCTTGCCCGTCCACGCCGCGAGCCACCGCCGCGTCACGGCGTCGTACGCCTCGCCGCCCACGCCCATCACCCACGCGTCGCACAGCAACGTACGCACGAAGCCGGTCATCGCCAACGCACGTGGAACGACCTGCCCATCGGGCTGCGCATCACCAAACACCGCCGCCCGCGGCCGATCGGGCGTGATCGCCCACAACGGCAGCTCCCATCGAGGCCCCATTTCCAGATCTCGCACGTGCGCATCAGGTACCGCCTGTGCGGCCCCGTTGTACGCCAGCACGCAGTTGCGCGCCTCACGTCGCATGCGGTCGGCCCACATGCCAAAGGCCGCTCCGCGCGCCATTGTGCTGGCCATCAGCACATGATCAACATTGATTTGCAGCGCCTCGCGCACCATATCGAGCGCCGCATGCGTGAACTGCCGCGCCAACGACGCCTCACCTTGCCGATGGATCAACGCTTCACGAATTAGGTCGAGCCCGTCGCGCGCCGCTTCGTGAGGCCACTCCGTGCGTGCTTCGCGTGGCACTACACCCGGCTCGATCGCAAGCCTCGACCCCGTCGGCGTGCCCGGCCGCACGAACGCTCCCGGATCCACCATCCAGTCCCGCCGCTTCAAACGCCCTTCGTGCGTTTGGGCCGGATACCCGATCATCGTCGGCTCGTTGGCGTCCTGGTCCGGCGTCAGCCACACCAGCGTCGCGTCGTGCTTCTTCGCGAGTTCCGCCGCAGCGATCAGCTTCGCCAAGATACCAGCGTGCCACACCTCGGCCTGGTGCCCCACCATCACGATGGGCTTGTCGACCGGAAGCCCGAGTTCCGCACGCGCCGCCGCCTTGGCCGGGCCGGGTGGTTTCAATATCCCAATCGGCGCATCGCCCTCGCCCCGCACCGCGACCGATTCGAGCAACCCGCTCAGCACGCCGAACATCGCCGCGGCAGCCGATCGCTGCACCGCGCCAGCTCGCGGGCCAGCACGTCGCGATAATGCGTCAGCCGGTGCGTGTGATCGTCAAGCGGCCCTCCGAACGACCGCGTCGCGTCGTTGTAGATCAGCCGCACGGGAATCTCGTCGATCCGCAGCCCCGCCGCCACCGCCTGAACCCAGAACTGCATGGGAAACGCGTACCCATCCACATCCAGGCTCAGCTTCTCGATCGCCGACACGCGGTAGGCCTTAAACCCACAAAACGCGTCGGTCAGTTTCAGGCCCAGCCGGGCATTCAGTTCTTCGGTGATGATCCCATTGATGCGTCTCCGCTCCTCGGGGGGCGCGTCGTTCTCGGGGTGCACGTCGAGATAGCGCGACCCACTGACCACATCCAGATCATCGCGCTCGATGGCCGACAGAAAGTCCGGGATCGACGCCGGCTCGTGCTGCTCGTCGCAGTCCATCGTGATGACCCAGTCGAACCTGTCCACCGCAGCCCATCGGAACGCGTCCATCAGCGAACGCCCATACCCGCGGTTGTTCGCGTGGCGGATGACTTCAACTGGGAACTTGGCCAGCAGCGAGGGCGTCGCGTCGGTCGACCCGTCGTCGAGCACCAGTACGTTGGGCAAGTACTGCGACACCCGCCCCAGCACGCGCTCGACGTACTTCTCCTCGTTGTACACCGGGATGGCTAGCAACGTCCGACTCATGCGCGCCTCCGCTTTCTACTCCGGGTCGTCCTGCGGAGCCGGATCTCCGGTCGAGGGCGCGGGGTAGTAGGGGTCCACCACCTGCCGCTCCCGCTCGCTCCGGGCCAGCGACGTGTACGCCTCGAACCCGAAGGGCATATCGCGATCCCCGCCGCCATGCCGACGCGAACGGTTCTGACGCCCCGCTTCTTCAATCTGCCTCATCAATTCCGGCGTTAGCGCGTGAAACGCCCGGATCTCGTGGACGGGGATCGTCCAAAGCTCCCCCGCAGGGGTCAGGATCTGGAAGATGCTGCACTCCACCGCCTGCGACACGGCCCGGTCGGCATCGTCGCCGCTGATGCCGCACGCCAGCATCGGGTACACCTCGCCGATGGCAATCCGCTCCCCACCGTGCGTCAGCACCGCCATGCGACCGTCAAACAGTTCGGGCTCGGGTTCGGCCGGCGTCACGCTGCTCACCAGTTGCCCGCCCCCAGGCAACTCCATGCCAGGAGACTGTTCCCGCCGCCGCAGCCCCTCGGCCGAAAGCGTGGTGAGGATCTCGCGGCACATGTCGTGCCAGAACGCCTCGCGCAGCTCGGCCGCGTGGCTCGCCGAAGTCGGCATCGAGCCGTTCGTTGCCGCCCGACCGCCCGAGACGATCCGGCCGCTGACCGACTTACGGCTCTCCGCCTGCATTGTCACCTTGCCGCTGCTCATACCAGCCACAATAGCGACCCGCGCCACCACCAGAGCAGCCCAAGTGCCGCTGTCTAGGCACTATCCCTCGGCCTGTGCCATCGCGTCGGCCTTCGTGCTCGCCAGGCCACGCCGGACATACTCGATCTCCCGCGCCCAGGCTCGGGCGGCGGTTTCCTCGACCCCCGGCAGGTCAGCCTGCACCGGCGCCCGCGTCCGAAGCACCTCGGGCCGTTCGGCCGCGATGGCCTCGAACGCCCGCAGCGCCGCCTCGCCCCGCTCGACCACCACCAACGCGTTGCGGGCCCGCTCGCGCACGGCCCGGTCGTAGGCCCCACGCCCCAGCCCGCTGTCGATCCGCTTACGCAGCACGTCCTGGGCCAGCGCCGCTTCGGCCCGCGCCACGCCCATCAGCCGATGCCCCTCGGCGATCTTCTCCTCCAGATCACTCTCGATTTCAACTCGCTCGGCCCGGAACCCGTGCTCGCCCGCCTCGCCCAGTGCCAGCCGCATGACCCTGCGGGCCGAGCCCTCCACGCCGTCGATCATCTTGAGGGCTTTGGCGATCTCAGGCGAGATCCGCCCCTTCGTGCCGCCGGCCACTGGCTCCACCAGCGTCACCATGCCGCCGTCCTCGCCCGGAGACACCGGCCCCTCGACCAGTTCGCACTCCCCAGCCACCAAGCGACTGACACGCAACGGCACCGATGGCCGCAGCAGCCCCTCGGCCAATCGCGTGCTGGCTCCCCGCCGCTCGCACGCCACCCACAGCGACGAATACCGCTCGCGCATCATCCGCCCCGGGTCGACATCCTCGGGCATCAAATTCACACTCTCCGCCGGCCCGTCCCATTCCACATGGTGGCCCGGCTCGATCCACGCCCCCACTCCGCGCATCGCCAGCTCGAGTTGCTCGGGCCCGGCCGACGCATCCGCCCCGCCCGTCAGCCACACCCACACCGGACCGGCGGCCTCCTCGATGGCAGTGCCCAACTCCCACGCCAGATCTTCACGCACCCGGCCGGCCTGCAACTCCAGGAGCAGCCCCTCGAAGCGCCCATCCCCTAACTGGTCAAAATGGCCTGCAAGTTCTCGGACCATTGACGCCGAATCGACATCTCCGGTAACTCGGACGTGCAAGACCACGGCCGCTCGTTCACGCTCCAGACCAAGGGAGAGTCCCACAAGTCCGAGAAGGAACAGCAATAAGCACTTTGTGCGTATGGACTTAGGGATATACCACACGAGATTCGCCCCCCACGGCCACCCAACAGCCTACCCACACCTCCCCAGGGTACCGGAAGGTCCGCGAAATCACAACAGGTTTTCGGCACCAATCTCATCGCCGGGCATCCCCAGAGCGAAGCTGGCAGACCAAATCCGTGCCCATAAACAAGTTTGACAGAAGTTGGGTCCGGATCGCACCGATGCCAGGGTGCAACCAAGGTGCGGGAGGCACGATCATGGACAACGGCAAGCGGGAGTTCGAGGAACTCCGGAACATCCTTCAGAAACTCGATCGCTCGCTCGACGAGGCACAGCAGAAGCGCACGCACGGCTCCACGCCGCCCGCGCCGCCGCCGGCCCACGTCCCGAGCCAGACGGCCACGGCGCCCCACAGCCCGCACGGCCCGACCATACCCGCAGCCCCCGCGGCTCCCGTCGTCCGCCCCGAGACCAACGGGGAAACCGACGAGCAGCCCGGCCGCCTCAAGGCCAAGCCCCTCCGCCGAGCCCGGCCGGAGAACAACGGCTCGTCCCACGGCTGGGTCCACTAGTCACCTGATTCGTCTCGCACCACGCACCACCCGGGGGTCGCCATGCTCTCTCGCCTCTTCGGCAAGGACAACTCGAAGCAGCCCGAGCACCAGCAAGGGCCCAACGTCGAGTCGATGGCGGCCCAGGCCTCCAATTCATCCTCGATGGCCAGCTTCGACCGCTTTGGCGCCACCATCATCGCCACGCTCAAGGAGCGCACGCTCTCGGGCAACGAGGCCGCCGCCCTGGTCGTCGCCCTCACCGACAAGCTCACCGAGCCCGGCCAGACGCCCGCACGCCACGTCGTGCTCGATCTCCAGAACGTCGAGTACATGGACTCGGCCTGCATCGGCGTGCTCGTCGAACTGCTTACCCGCCTGCAGAAGGCCGGCGGCCGCGTCGCCCTGGTCAACGCCGCGGCGAACGTCGAGTGCCTCTTCAAGCTCACGCGCCTCGACCGCCTCTTCCCCATCTGCCGCGACGTGATGCGCGCCATCGAGGCCGTCGAACGCCACGCGGCGTGAGCCGATCGCCTAACGAGCGAATTCCATGTCGAACGCCACGAGGTCGGCCGCCGTGAACGCGCCGTCCTCATCCACGTCCGCCCTCGGATCCTGATCCATCCAGTACGTCTGGAAGCGCAGATAGTCGAAGATCGTCAGCGCCCCATCGCGGTCCAGGTCGGCCGGGTGACGCACGAACTCCTCGGCCAGCCGCAGCGTGCCCTCGAGCAGCTCCTCGCCCGCAGGCAGGATCTGGTCGGGCGGTGGGTCGAAGCCCGGGAGTGTGATAGGCGGAGTCGGCCGCAACTCGATGGTCCACGACAACGCGTCGAGTTCGCCGTAGAACCAGTCGGTGGCGTTGCCGCTATAGAGGTACAGCACGGTCGCGCCGGTTCCGACCTCGTACTCGGCCCCCGTCGCGTCGCGCACGCCGCCGGCGAAGATGTTGCCAAGTTCGGTCATCTCGGCGATGTCGTCCGGCTCCTCGAGCGTGAATCCCCACGGGCTGAGCACGAACTGGCTGAACGTGTGCACGTCCAGGTGGCCCACGACACGACCACGCAAGCCATCGAGCGCGTCGAGGTATACCAGCAACTCCGGCTCGGTAAATGGTGCCTCGCCACGGTATTGCTCGTTGCCAGGGTTGGAGCTCGAACCGAGACCGCCCCACTCGTGCTCCCAATTGCGATTGAGATCGACGCCGCGCAGCCGATCGTCGATCACCCGCTTGTTCTTCCGCCAGAACCGCTGGTCCGTCCACGTAAAATTGAACCCGTCCGGATTCACCATCGGCAGGAACACCCACTCCAGTTCGTCGAGCAACCTCGTGATCCGCGGATCGCTGCCATAGTTCGACACGAGCTGCTCGATCATGAACGTGGTCGCCGCCGGGCTCACCCACTCGCGCGCGTGTTGGCAAGCGTTGATCACGAACACCGGCTTGCCCACGCGGCCATCGCCGTTGAGCACGATACCCGGCATGTCGCGCCCCTCGAGCGACTGGCCGATTACGGACAACTGTGCGACATCGGGATTGGCATCCACGATCGTCTGCCACCGCGTCCAATACTCATCCAGCGTGCGATACTCCTCGTACCACTCCACGTCGTCACGCTGCGACCGTGCCGCAATCCGCGCCCGCTCGGCGTCAACAACGACCTGAAGATCGTCGACGATGACCTGGTGCTCAAGATCCAGCTCCAGGAACCGCGCGTACTGCTCGGGGCTCAACCGGAGATCCACCGGCCGCAGAGGTACAACGCGATGCGTCCATATGTCGGGCGAAAGCGGCTCGATCGCCTCCATCACCGCGCGCGAGGCAACCGGCAGGCGCACCTGCTTGTGCCCCGCGTACGGCCCCGGGGCCTGCTGCGCCATCGCCGTGCCCGCGAGCGCCATCACCGCGCACGCCATAGTCATCCGCTTCATCTCGCCTCTCGCTTTTGCCTTAGGAGTCAAACAGCGTCTGATACCCAAGGAAGTCGAAGATCGTAAACGCGCCATCGAGATCGATGTCCGCCGCCGGATCGCGATCCTCCCACAGCGTCTGGAACAACAGGAAGTCGAAGATCGTCAGCGCTCCATCGCGGTCGAAATCGGCCGGATGCGGCGGGCCGCAATCGACTTCAAGGGTCAGTTCATCAATGCCCGCCTCAACGATCGACCCGCGCCCCTCGTCTGCGGCGATAAACATCAGCCGCATTTCTGCCGTCGGCTCGACCACGTCGGCGATTCGGTACCGCCTGGTCTCCCAGCCGTCGGTCGACGAACTGGTCGCCTCGAGCACCTCCCACGAAACGCCGTCGTCGTTGCTGATCAGCACGGCGAACGTGTCCTGGCCGGCCGCCGAACCGGTGTCGTTGCTGTACCACATCGCGAACGACACGATGGGGTCGGGGTTAGCCTTGCCGCCCGTCACCGTCGCATCGAACAGCGGCGACACCAGCGACGTGAAGCCATCATCCACATCGAAGTCGCCAAGCGCGCTGCCGGCACGACCATCGGTGAACCAGCCATTCGTGCCGTCGGGCGAGGCATCGTCCTCGGGCTGCGCCTCGGTCGCCTCGGGGTCGCTGTTGCCCCACTGCCCGCGCACGGCCGTGTCATCGGGAAGCCCGGCGATCCACTCGCCCTCGACCTCGCACGCATCGCGCGACACAAGCACCGGATCGCTCACGCTGTGCGTGAAGACGCCCGCTTCCGGATACCGGTACAGCGTGCCCCCCACCGTCGCCGCCTCGACATAAAACTCGCCGATCTGGCCGCACTGCATCGCGCCCATCTCGATCGAGTAGTCCTCGCCCTCGATGTGCTCCACCGTCGCCGGCACGAACGGGTCGCCCGGCGCTTCGCGGAAGTACCCGCGCACCGTCGCCGGATCAAGCTCGTCGGTGCCGTTGCGCACCTCGAACAACCGCAGCGAGGTCTCGCCCGCCGGCGCACCGCCAACCTGCGGCGTCACATGGAAGCGCAGCGGCTGAGCCATCTTCTCGGCCAGCCGCAGCACGCCCTCGGTCAGCTCACGTCCGGCGGGCAGGATCTGATCCGGATCGGGATCGAACCCGGCCGTCCCGCTCGAGATCGGCCGAAGCTCGATGGTCCAGCCGAAGCCCACGCCGCCGAATTCCCCGTACACCCAGTCCTTGGCCGAGCCGCTGGTCACATACAGACCGCTGCTGCCCTGGGCCGCGGTGTACGTCGCGCCCGTCGTGTCGAAGATGCCCCCGGCCACGATGTCGCCCATCTCCTGGAACACGGAATCGTCCTCGGACGGGTCGAACGAATACCCCAGAGGGTGCAGCACGAGTTGCCCGTATGTATGAACGTCAAGGTGTACCACGACACGATCCGTCAGGTCATCAACCCACGCCGTGAACGTCTGCAACTCGGGCTCGGTGAACGGCCCCGTGCCGTGGTAGGTCTCGCTGCCCGGGTTGCCGCTCGATCCGCCTGGGAAGCCCCAGGCCACCGACCAGTTTCGATTGAGGTCGACGCCGAACTCGTCGCTGCCTTCGACGTCGCGGCGATTCTTCCGCCAGAAGCGCTGGTCGGTCCACGTGTAATCGAACCCGTCGGGGTTCATCATGGGCACGAACACCCACTCGAGCTCGTCGAGCAGCCGCGTGATACGCGCGTCGGTGCCATACCCGGCGACCAATTGCTCGATCATGAACGTCACCGCGGCGGGGCTCACCCACTCGCGGGCGTGCTGGCACGCGTTGATGAGCATCACGGGCTTGCCCGGGGCGCCGTTGCCGTTGAGCACGAAGCCTGGCATGTCGCGGCCCTCGAGCGACTGGCCGATCACGCCGAAGCTCGCCACGTCGGGGTTCATGTCGGCGATGGTCTGCCACTGCACCCAGTACTCGTCCAGGTCGCGATACTCCTCGTACCAGGTGATGTCGTCCTGCTGCCGCCGGGCCTCGATCCGCGCGCGCTCGGCGTCAACCGTCGCTTGCAGGTTGTCGCTCAGCACACGGTGCGCCAGGCCCAGATCGACGAACCGCGCGTACTGCTCGGGGCTCAGCCGCAGCTCGATGGGTTTCATCGGCACGATCGTGTGGGTCCAGACGTCCGCTTCCAGCGGCTCGATCGCCTCGAGCACCCGCCGCGTGGCCGCGGGGAGTTGGACCAGCTTGTGATTCTCATACGGCTTGGCCGTCTGCTGCTGGCCTTGAGCGAGGGCCGTCCCGGCGCACGCCAGAAGCACACAGGCCGAAACCGAGGCGCCGCAAGCCAGCGCACGCACACCCGAAGCGGAAAGAAGCGACATGGGCAGGTTCTCCATTGAGGTAGGGCAGGGCCGCACGCCCTCCAACTTCCGTACGGCCCATGCAAGCCGGACGTTTCCTGTCGGGCTTAGTACCATGCGCCGCAATGGCCGAGAACCCGGGCATCCCCGATCGTGAGGCAGGCGCCGGCATCCAGCGGTGGGTGACGCTCATCGGTTTGGGGCTCGGCCCGGCCGTGGCGATCCTCGTCGCTCTGGCCCTGCCCGACCAAGTCCCCGGGGCCGAGGGCCCCATCGACATCACACGTGACGCCCGGGTCGTCGCCGCCGTCGCCTCGCTCATGGCCGTCTGGTGGCTCACCGAGGCCCTGCCACTGGCCGCCACCGCGCTGCTCCCCCTGGCCCTTTTCCCCCTGCTGGGCGCCACCAGCATGGACGAGGCGGCCGCCCCCTACGCGAAACCTGTCATCTTCCTGTTCCTGGGCGGCTTCATGCTGGGCCTGGCCATGGAGCGGTGGGACCTGCACAAGCGCATCGCCCTGCTCACCATCCTGGCCGTGGGTTCGGGGCCCAAATCGATCGTCGGCGGGTTCATGCTCGCCACCGCCGTTCTGAGCGCGTTTGTTTCGAACACCGCGACGGTCATCATGCTCATCCCGATCGCCACCAGCGTGCTGAGCACGCTGCCCGACAACCCCGATGCTCCAGATGGCGCACGCAAGCGCTTTGCAACGTGTCTCGTGCTGGCCATCGCCTATGCCGCCTCCATCGGCGGCATCGCCACCATCATCGGCACCCCGCCAAATGCCGTGCTTACCGGGTTCGTTCAGGGCCGCAGCGAGTACACCATCAGCTTCGGTAACTGGATGCTGCACGCACTCCCTCTCGTGGTCGTGCTGCTTCCGATGGCCTACCTCATGCTTATCGGCCCGCTGTTCCGCATTCATGGTGCGGTCGGCGGCAGCCGCCAGACCGTGCGCGACGAGCTGCGCAAGCTCGGCCCGATGAAGCCCGGCGAGTGGGCCGTCTTCATCATTTTTTCTATGACCGCCAGCCTGTGGGTCTTCCAGGACCTCATCATGAGGCTGCCCGGTCTCGAAAAACTGGGCATGACGCTCAGCGACGCGCAAATCGCCATGTTCGCCGCCGTCGCGCTGTTCGTGACGCCCGTCGATCGCAAGTGGACCACCTTCGCCCTCAACTGGGACAAGGCCCGCGAGGCCCCCTTTGGCATCCTGCTGCTCTTCGGCGGCGGGCTCAGCTTGGCCGCCGCCGTCACGGCAACCGGCCTCGATGCCGCCATCGGCCAACAGTTCGCTCGCCTGCAGGGCGTGCCCATCTGGCTCATCGTGCTGGGGCTCTGCCTGACGGTGACATTCCTCACCGAACTCACCAGCAACACCGCTGTCACGACCGCGCTGCTACCGGTGCTCGCCGCCGCGGGGCCCGTGCTGGGCATCGACGATGCCTACCTGCTGCTGCCGGCGACGGTGTCGGCTTCGTGCGCGTTCATGCTGCCAGTGGCCACGCCGCCGAACGCCGTGGCGTTCGCCAGCGGTCATGTGACCATGATGCAGATGGCGCGCACCGGCGTGCTGCTCAACATCATGTGCGCGGGTGTCGTGACCGTGTGGGTTATGATCGTCGCGCCGAGATTGCTGACTTAGGTCGAAGCTCGGGCGCCATGCTCGAACTTCCACCGCCGGATCGGCACCCCCGCCGCCCGCGAGAGCTCGAGCGCTCCCCCACTCCTCAGCCACCGGGCGGCTGCGTGCTGGTCGGCCCCGTTGGCCACACGCACCACGAGCACGCCACGCGTCACCCGATCGGCACTCGCCCGCTCGCCCAAGCCTCCGGGCGCCATGCCCGCCCAGGCCTGCTGGAGCGATACGCCCGATCGCGCGACCGACTCTAAGTCCAGCCGGGCCCGCCGGAACTCGTTGGCCAGGTCGCTCTGCGGCGAGTACACCCGCCATCCGCGCAGCCGATCGACCTGTGCGAGGCTTTCAGTATGGCTCATGTTTGGTTTCATGGCAATATGTTCGGCCAAAGATCGGGAACGGATGCACAATTTTATAGATATGTCAGGGTTTTGGCCTGACATGATCTGAACCCGCCAGCATATCCTCGGCTCATGTCCACCAGGATCAAGATCGCCGGCCTCACAAAGACTTTCGGCCGGTCCGAGAACCGTGTCAAGGCTGTCGACGATATTGCCCTGGTCATCGAGCCCGGCGAGATCTTCTTTCTGCTGGGCCCTTCGGGCTGCGGCAAGACCACTCTGCTCCGCATGATCGCCGGCTTCATCGAGCCCACGTCCGGCACGATCCATTTCAACGATCGTGATATTACCAAATTAAATCCAAACAAACGTAATGCTGGTATGGTGTTTCAGAGTTACGCTCTCTGGCCCCACATGACCGCCCTCGAGAATGTCGCCTTCGGCCTGAAAGTCCGCAAGTTGCCAAAGGCCGAGCGAACGAAGCGGGCCGTAGCGGCACTCGAGGATGTCCAACTCGCCCACCTGGCCGATCGCAAGCCTGGCGAGTTCTCCGGCGGACAGCAGCAGCGAGTCGCTCTCGCCCGGGCCCTGGTCATCCGTCCCGAAGTCTTGCTCCTTGATGAGCCCCTCTCGAACCTCGACGCTCGTCTGAGAAACGACCTTCGCGACGAGATCCGCCGGATTTGCAAGTCTTCCGGTATCACGACCGTCTACGTCACCCATGACCAAAAGGAAGCACTGAGCGTGGCCGACCGGATCGCCGTGATGCGGGACGGCAAGGTCGTCCAGGCGGGTTCGCCGATGGAACTCTACCGCCACCCCACTACAGCGTTCGCCGCCTCGTTCCTAGGCGAGACGAATCTACTTGCGGGCATCGCTGTCAGCGGGGGAGCTACCGGGTCGATTATGGGCGTCACGACCGCGGCAGGAATCCTTCAGGGCACGCTCGCCGGCGACATCGCCGAAGGCCAGGCCGTGAGGGTATCGATCCGGCCCGAGGCCTTGCGGGCCGATTCCACCGGCATTATCTCTGGGAAGGTTGAGTCGACAACGTATCTCGGCGACGTCGCGCATCACCTCGTCGCGACCGATGGTGGGGGTGCCCTGCACGTTTCTGAGTTCGCGCCGGGCCCTCGTAGCGCGTTCCAGGGCCAGGTTCGGCTGGCTGCCAAGCCAGCCGACGTTGTGATCCTTGCGGATTAGTCGGCGGGGAGTTCCACGTGGAACGTCGTGCCGATGCCGAGCTCAGAGGCCACCGAGAGCTTCCCACCCCACCGCTGGCATAGCAGACGCACCACTGCCAGTCCAATCCCTGACGACCCGGAAGGCAGGCCACCACGGTTCACAGAAGCCACACTCCTGGCCTCCAAGCCGCGTCCTCGATCCTCGACCCAGATTGACCAGGCCGCGCGGCGCCAAGCTGAGGCTGGGGCATAGCTTGCTGACACGGTGACTGCCGAACCAGCAGACGAGGCCGCAATCGCGTTGAGCAGCAAATTAAGCACGATGTGCTCGACCACTGTTGGCGGTAAAGCGAGTTGGCCGGGTTCATCGAATCCGCACTCGAGCCGAACCCCTGTGTCCGCGGCTCGTGACTGGGCCGTTGAGATGGCCGTATCCAAGCAGTCTTTCAGCGAGCAAGTGCGAGATCCGATGGGACTGTCTTTCGTCAGATCGACCAGTAGACCACATATCGCCACGGCGCGCTGACAGCGATCGACCGCCCGCTCGATGAGCTGTTCCCGAACCGCTTCATCGCCGCCGGTATGTTCGAGCAGGTCGGCCAACCCGATGACAGGGGTGAGCAGGTTGTTGACCTCATGTGCGATCGCGGCGGCGATCGAGCCGCTGGTGTCAGCCTTGGTCTCCAGTTCCTGCGCCATGTTTCAAGCATCGGTTCCAATCGCGGCTCGGGTGAGCCGGTGTGTCACGTGGAACACGCCCGCCGTGCCGATAAGATCGATCATGCCAACCCAACGCCCACGAAAGCTCGGTCGCGGCCTTTCCAGCCTCCTCGAAGACTCGGCACCCCAGAGGGTCGATGCGCCAAGCCAAAATTTATCGGACGAAAAAGAGCATATACAGGAAATCCCGATTAAGTCGATCAGGCCGAACGCTTTCCAACCCCGCATCCGGTTCGACGATCGGCATCTCGCCGAACTTGCGGCGTCGATCCGCCTGGCTGGTCTCATGCAGCCGATCGTCGTGCGGGCGGCGGGGGATGGCACATACGAAATCATCGCCGGTGAGCGTCGCTGGCGAGCGTGCGGCATTGCGGGGCTCGAGACCGTGCCGGCGATCGTGCGAGAGGCTGACGATCGCAAGTCGGCAGAACTCGCGCTCATCGAGAACGTGCAGCGCACCGATCTGAACCCGATCGAGCGGGCGAACGCGTTTCGCACGTTGATGGCGAAGTTCTCTATGACGCAATCCGACGTCGCCGACCGCGTCGGGCTCGATCGTTCTTCCGTCGCCAACCTGATTCGGTTATTGGAACTGCCCGGCGATATCCAGAACATGATCGCTGACGGCGCGCTGTCGGCTGGTCACGGCAAGATGCTCGCTTCCGTGGCCGACGATTCGCAGCGGCGCAAGCTCGTCGAGCGGATCATGACCGAGCACCTTTCGGTGCGTCAAACCGAGAAGGCCGTGCGCGATTTGGTGAAACAAGCCCAAGCATCCGAGGGTGACGCCGGAACATCGTCACCCGATCGCGACACGAACATACGCGACCTCGAAACCAAATTGGGGGAACACCTGAAGACACGGGTGCGCATCGATGTTTCCTCCGGTGGTGACAAGGGCAAGCTGATTCTCGAGTTCTACGACCTCGAACACTTCGACGGCCTCATGCGCGCGATGGGATTCGAGTCGAACTAAAAGTTCCTTCACTTGTGATTTTCTTCGAGCTGTTGTTTACCTAACATCTTGGTCTCTCTCATGGGGATCACCGTTGCGGACTGTCCGCCTTGGTATCGCATTTGTCCCTCGGAGCCGCCATGCCTCGTAAAAAGAAGACAACTCGCAACTCGGCCAAGCCGCTTACGGAACTCTCGATCACCGAGCTGAATAACGAGATCGAGCGTCGCCGTGAGGGCGCGGTCGAGCTCGCCGAAGAGCGCGCCGAGCTTATGGAACGTGTCGCCGAGATCGACGCCTACCTCGAAGAACTGGGCGTGAGCACGACGACCGGTCGTGGTCGCGGTCGCCCGCGCAAGTCCGCCGCCCGCTCCCACGGCGGTGGTCGCAAGCGGGCCACCAAGAAGTCAACGAAGAAGACCGGCCGCAAGGTTGCCAAGAAGACCACGAAGGTCTCGAAGAAGAAGGCAACCGTGAAGGCCCCGACCAAGCCGCGCGGCGCGCGCAAGCGTCACCGCAACGACACGAACCTCGTCGGTGCCCTGCAGCAGGTTCTCAGCGGCCAGACCATGGGCGTGACCGAGGCCGCCAGCGCCGTGCAGAAGGCCGGCTATAAGACCACGAGCCCCAACTTCCGCACGATCGTCAATCAGACGCTCATCAAGCACACCGACGTGTTCTCGAAGAAGGGCCGCGGGCAGTACACCGCGAAGTAAGCGCACCCGTAGGGACATCCGTGGCCGGGGCTTTCCGCCCCGGTTTGTGCTGCGCGCTCGCTATTGCTTCGCCGGACCGCGGGTGGCAGATGGATCGATGATCCGCCCCGGGTCGGCCGGCAGCGCGATGGTGAACGTCGAGCCCTTGCCCGGCGTGCTTTCGACGGTAATGCGCCCGCGGTGGTCTTCCACCACGCGCTTGGTCACGGCCAGGCCCAGGCCGGTGCCGCGAACACCCTTGCTGGTCTGGAAGGGCTCGAAGATCGACGCCTGGCGATCCTTGGGGATGCCCGGCCCGTTGTCGATCACCATTACGTGGACCTCGCCCGGGCTGCCCGGCCCGCGCGCGTCGGGCTCCTCGTAGTGCAGGCGGACGGTAATCGATCCCGATCCCTCCGGCACGGCCTCGAGCGCGTTGGTCAGCAGGTTCATCAGCGCCTGATGGATGAGCGACGCGTCGATGGGCACCGGTGGCACCTCGTCCTCGGCGTCGACGATGAGCGCGACGCCCGCCTGCTCGCACACCGTCTCGAGCAACTGCGCGCAATCCTCGATCAATGGTTTCAGGTGCGTGAACTCGATCTCGATCTGCCGCTGCCGGCTGAACGCGAGCATGTTGGTCGTCAGGCCGGCGATCCGGTCGAGGTTGCGCCGCAGGATGCCCCAGCCCTGCCGAGAAATCTCCAGATCTTCGCGCTTCAGGCCCATTTCCACCAGGTCGGCGCCGCCGCTGAGGCCTTGCAGGATGTTCTTGATCGAGTGGCTCAGGCTCGCGACCGTCTGCCCCATCGCGGCCAGGCGCTCGGTCTGCAGCTTGCCCTGGTGAAGATGCAGGTTCGAGAGCGCGATGCCCGCCTGCTGGCCCACGGCGTGAAGCAACTGGAGCTGTTCCTGCGTGAACGTCTGATCCGTTGCCGACGTGTCGATGTAGATGGCCCCGAACACGGTCGCGCGGTGTTCCACGGGCACGCAGATGGCGCTGCGGATGCGCATGCTCTGCACCGAGTCGCCCGACGAGAACCGCGGGTCGGCCATCGCGTTGGTCGACAGCACCGCCTCGCCCTTGCGGACGGCGTGGAGCAGGATGGTCCGGCTGACCTGGATGCGGTCGTCCTCGCGGCCCTTGATGAGCGCACGGTTCTTCACGGCCGCGGGCACGAGCTTGCGTTTCTCGTCGATGAGCATGACCACGCCGCGCTCGGGCTGGAATTCCTCGAAGATCAACTCGAGCAAGCCGTGCAGCAGCGCGCCGCGCGTGATGGACTTGGCCGCCAGTTCCGTAACCTGGTAGATCACGCGCAGGTGCTCGAGCGCGTGCTGCTCGGCGGGGGTGCTCTGGCCGTTGGCGGTGGTGGGGCGGTCGGGCTGACGCTTCACGGTCGCGTCGACGCTGGTGGCCATCTCGCCGGGCTTGAGCAGTTCGATCATGTCGAACTCGTCGACGATGCTCGAAGCGCCAAACGCCAGCGTGGTGTGGCCGACGGTAATGGTGTCGCCCTGGCGCAGCCGGACTCGGTCCTGGATCGGCTTGCCGTTCACCAGCGTGCCGTTCTGGCTCTCCAGGTCGCGCAGCCACCACTCGCCGCGGTCGGGCGTCAGTTCGGCGTGGCGGCGGCTGATCGCCTGGTCCCCCAGCGGCAAGGCCTCGCTCGAACGCCCGAGCATCTGCGGCTCGTTGACCGGCAGCTCGAACCGCTTGCCCTTCTCGGGCCCCTCGATGACCGTCAGCACCAGCACGACAGTGGTATACGCCCGCCGGGGCCGCTCGGTCGCATATCGTCACCGACGATGGCCAAACGAGCCCCCCCCAAGACAGCCAGGCAGGCCGCCCCGGACGGGACCGAGCGCGTTGTCATCATCAAGGGGCACGACGCCTTCCTCCGCCAGCACTTCCTTGACAAGCTCAAGGAAGCCCTAGCCAAGGCCACCGGGCTGGATCTCGACATCGTCCGCTTCGACGGCGAGGCGGCGGCCCTTGCGGACGTGCTCGACGAGTGCCGCAGCCCTGGCCTCCTGCCGGTGCACAAACTGGTCGTGGTCGATCGGGCCGACGCCTTCGTGAAGGAGGCCACCCGCCCCGCCCTGGAGCGGTACGCCGCCGAGCCCGACGAGCGGGCCACGCTGGTGCTGCGGTCGGAAACCTGGCGCCCCGGCCGGCTCGACAAGGCGGTGGAACAGGTCGGCAAGGTCATCTCATGCGAAGCGGTGGGGCCCCAGCAGGCCGCCCAGTGGGCCACGGGCCGAGCCCAGGCATTCCATAAGGTAAGGCTCCGTGCCGACGCGGCCCAGTTGCTGGTCGATTCGGTCGGGGTCGAACTGGCCCGCCTCGACGCCGAACTGGCCAAGCTGGCGACCGACGCGGAAGGCGTTGGGGAAGAGGCGGAGATCACCGCAGAGCTTGTGCGCACGCACGTGCGGGCGACGCGCGAGGCCGAGACGCCCTGGCCCTTGCAGGACGAGGTCCTCTCGGGCGATCCCGCCAGGGCATTGGCGTACATCGAGCTTTGGATGGGCAACGCGCCGCGCGACCAGGCCGTGCCGGCCATGTGGGCGTGCGTGGACCTGACCCGCGTGATCGCAACGGCGGCACGCATGGCCCAGGCCGGTGCGCCCGAGGGCGTCATCGCCAAGCGGCTGAAGATCTGGCCGCCCCAGCGCGGCGGCGTGGTGGTGGGGGCGGCGCGGCGATTGGGGCCGGCCCGGGCCGCGCAGTTGCACGCCCGCGCGTGCGAGGCCGACGCGGCCATGAAGCGCGGGGTGCACTCCCGGCGGACGCTCGAGACGCTCTGCGTGGAAATCGCAAGCCGCCTGAGCGGGCGGCCCGATACCCGGTAGTGCAAGCGGGGCTGGAGGCCCCGGGTTTTGTCGCGTGCCGAACGTCGCAGGAGGCGACCGTGGACGACCTGAGACGACCGTTCGTGTGCTGCGCCCTCGCGTCAGCGTTCCTCGGCGGGTGTGCGACGCAGACCCAGCCGCGAGACGACGCTCCGAGTGCGGCCCTCGAGGACCTGGGCGACCCGACATCGCGTGACACCGAGGCCGCGCCGTCGAGCCGCGGCGAGCTTGCCGACTCGACCAGGCGATTCGCCGACGACATGGCGTCGCTGATGAAACAACTCGAAGAGAAGGAGGGGGCCAGGCCCGCCGTCGAGCAGGACGGGATCGAGCGGCCCTGGCAGAATCGTGAAGCCGAGCAGGAAGCGTCGCCGCCCGAGGTCGATGGAGAGAAGCCCGTCGAGCAGGCTCCGGTGCCCAAGACCGAAATCGTCGCCGAAGAAGCCCCGGCCCCCGACCCCATCGCCCTCGTGCTGGAGCGGCTGGAGGCGGACGAGCAGGACCCCGAGCGGGCGCTGGCGGCGGCGTTGCTGGCGCAGGCGATCCGTGAGTACGCGAG
>JAUHYE010000078.1 GCA_030426395.1 Phycisphaerae bacterium | reverse complement strand
GGCCATCGCCTCGGACAGGCTCGAGCCGCCCTGCACCTCGTCGGTCAGGTCGATCAGCACGTTCTTGAGCGGGCCGGGCTTGGCCTGGCCCTCGAGGATCTGGAGGCTCCGAAGCAGCGGAAGGCCGGCGTCCTGCAGGGTCGACAACTGACGCGTGAACTGCGTCAGGTGCTTCTTCTTGACCTTGCCGAAAAGCACGATCCCGCCACCGCGCTTCTTCTTCTTGACCGCCGGCCCTTCCGCGCCATCGGTCTTCTTGACCTTCTGCTCGCGCACGGACGTGGGGTACAGGCTCTGGCTCTTCAGCCGACCGATGGCCTCCTCGTCGGTGTTCGCCTCCAGGGTGCCCTTGCGCATCTTGCCTTGGGCGTCACGAGCCTCGTACGTAAACGTTGCCATGCCTTCGAACTCCTGCTCCGCGAACGAAATCGTCGCGGCTACCCCTGCTGTTCGCTACTCCGCCGAAGAAACCTCTGGACTCGCTCGCCCTACTCCTCTACCAGCGTCTCTCGGACCACCTCATCGATCGAGGTCTGACCTTCGTAGATCGCCAGCAACCCGCTCTCACGGAGCGATCGCATGCCACGCGAGCGAGCGTGCTCGCGAACCAGACTCAGACTCTCTTCCTTCATGACCATGTCACGAATGGTGTCGTCCATCGTCATGATCTCGAAGAGCGCCATGCGGCCCTTGTACCCGCCGTACTCGGCATCGCTCCGCGGCCGGTAGAACGTCTTGCCCGCAACATCGGACGCTCGGAGCCCCAGCTCCATCAGCTCTTCTTCGCCCGGCTCGTATGCCTCGCGTGCCGAGGGCGCGATCTTGCGCACCAGGCGTTGGGCCACGATGCCCTCGATGGTCGCCGTGAGCAGGAAGGGCTCGAGGCCCAGGTCCACCAGACGCACGATCGAACTCGGCGCGTCGTTGGTGTGCAGCGTGCTGAGCACCAAGTGGCCCGTGAGCGACGCCTGCACCGCGATCTGCGCGGTCTCGAGGTCGCGGATCTCACCCACCAGGATTACGTCGGGGTCCTGACGCAGGAAGCTTCGCAGCGCCTTGGCGAACGTCAGGCCGACGTCGTCGTTCACCTGCACCTGGCAGAGCCCGTCGATGTCGTACTCCACCGGATCCTCGCTGGTAAGGATCTTGGTCTCGATGCGGTTGAGTTCGGCCAGAGCCGCGTACAGCGTGGTCGTCTTGCCCGAGCCGGTCGGACCGGTCACCACCACGATGCCGTTGGGCTTCTCGATGAGCGCCCGGAACCGCGTCAGGTCATCCTCGCGGAAGCCGATGCGCTCGAGGTTCAACTCGACGTTCGAGCGGTCGAGCACACGCATCACGACGCTCTCGCCGTGCATGGTCGGCAGCACCGCGATACGCAGGTCGACCGGCTTGCCGCCCACCTGCAACTCGATACGACCGTCTTGAGGCAGACGCCGTTCGGCGATGTCCAGATTGGCCATGACCTTCACGCGGCTGGTAATGGCCGGGCCCAGGTGCTTGGGCGGTGGCACCATCTCGTACAGCACGCCGTCGATGCGGTACCGCATCTTGAACTCGTGCTCGAACGGCTCGAAGTGGATGTCGCTGGCCTTGTCCTTGATGGCCTGCAACAGCACCAGGTTCAGCAACTTCACGACCTGGTTGTCGCTGGCGGCCGCCGAGATGGCGTCCAGATCGATCGAATCAGAGCTGTGCCCGGCCAGGGCGTCGAACTTGGTGTCCTTGGCCAGGTTGCTGACCACGTCCACCACCGACTCGCTCTTGGCGTAGTGCTTGGCCAGCAGGGAGTCGATCTGCTCCGCGTCGGCGACCACTGCCTCGACGGTCAGGCCCAGCAACAACCGCAGGTCGTCGACCGCGCGGAAGTTGTTGGCGCTCTTCATCGCGATCTTCAGACGACGTGCGGTCTGGTTGAATTCGATTGGGACAATCCCGTAAGCCCGGGCGCTCTCCGCTGGCACGGCATCGATGGCCGCGTCCGCGACCTCTTTGCCGGAAAGGTCCACATAAGCCATGCCAGCCTGACCGGCCAGCGCAGCCTGCACATCGGTCTCTGTGCAATACTCGAGTTCGACGAGCACCTCGCCGATCTTCTTCTTCCGCGTCCGCTGGATAGTCAAAGCCTCGTGAACCTGCTCACGAGTGACCTTGCCCATCTTGGTGAGCACGCGGCCGATCTTGCGACCCTTCAGCTCTTCGGGATTTGTTGTGGCCATGCCAGTGTGTCCTTGAGAGCCCCGACAACCCGTACGTTCGGGCGTACCAGTATCTTCGCCCGAAATGCCAGGATGATGCCAGGAAGTTCTCCGATTCTCGGCACAAAACGATACTAGACAATTAGATACTTGGCTATTTCAATTGCTCGAAATAGCCAATATCCAAACCTTTACCTACTTTTCATGAACCAACCTGATCAAGCCACGTCGTCCTCATCCAGCTCAGGTCGGCCGATCGTCTTGCCTGCCTGGTGGACGCGATCACGAACGGCACCAGGATCCTTGGCCTTATCGACCATCTCCTCAGCACTGATGATGCCCTTGGTATACAGATTCCACAGGTGATCATCCAGCAGCTGCATGCCGAACTTGGCACCGGTCTGGATTGACGAATCAATGCGGAAGGTCTTGCCTTCACGAATGAGGTTCGCGATGGCGGGCGTGACCATGAGGAACTCGTAGGCCGCGATCCGGCCGGGCTTGTCGACGCGCTTGAGCAACGCCTGGCTCAGCACGGCGATGAGGGCCGTCGAGAGCTGGACGCGGATCTGGTTCTGCTGGCTCACCGGGAAGGCGTCCACCACGCGGTCGATCGTCTTGGCGGCACCGGTGGTGTGCAGGGTGCCGAACACCAAGTGGCCCGTCTCGGCGGCCCGGATGGCCGCCTCGATAGTCTCCAGGTCACGCATCTCGCCCACCAGGATTACGTCCGGGTCAGAGCGGAGCACGCGGCGGAGTGCCTCGGCGAAGCTCGGCACGTCGTTGCCGACCTCACGCTGATTCACCACGCTCTTCTTGTGGTAGTGGAAGTACTCAATGGGGTCTTCCATCGTCACGATGTGGCGGTCGTAGTAGGTGTTGATGTAGTCCAGCACGGTCGCCAGACTGGTGGTCTTGCCCGAGCCCGTCGGCCCGGTCACCAGGAAGAGACCACGAGGACGGCGGCTGAGCTCGCGGACGGCCTCGGGCAGGCCAATCTGCTCAAAGGTGAGCAACTCGTTGGGAATGAGGCGGAGCACCAACGCCAGGTCGCCGCGCTGCTTGAAGATCGAAACGCGGAAGCGGGCGGCTTCGCCGTAGCCGAAGCCAAAGTCCGTGCCGCCCATCTCGTTGATTTCCTGCTGGTTCCGCTCGGGGGTGATCGACTTCATGAGCGACACCATGTCGTCCGAGTCGAGAACCTTGGTCTCCAGGTTCTTCAGGCCACCGTGCAAGCGAACGGTGGGCTTGCGGCCCACGGTCAGGTGGAGGTCGCTCGCGCCCGTGCGGACCACGGTGTCGAGCAATCGGTCGATCTGGACGGTCGCCGACCCGCCGCGGGCCGACTCTGAGCCTTCGTCGTATGACGCCATCGATGCACTCCTCGAAACAGGCGAGCCACCCGGTCATGGGCGGCTCGCGATGGGTTCAGTCTGCGGTCTGGGTCACGCGGGCGACCTCGGCGGGCGTCGTCTGCCCGCTCAGGATCTTGCGCTTGCCGTCTTCGGTCAGTGTCTTCATGCCGCTCTTGAGGGCCGCCTGCCGGAGTTCGGCCACGGGAGCCTTTCGGAAGGCCAGTTCCCGGATGTCCGGGTTCATCAGCATCATCTCGAAGATGGCCTTTCGCCCCTTGTACCCGGTGGGTGCTTCGGGGGCCGAGCCGGGCTTGTACACACGGCCCTCCCACTCGCCCTGCTTAATGCCGCACAAATGCAGGAATTTGGGATCTGGTGCGTCATCGAGCACCTTGCTGGGCTGGTGCAACATGCGGATGAGGCGCTGGGCCATGACCGCCTGGATCGAACTGGCAACGAGGAAGGGCTTGATGCCCATGTCGATCAATCGCGTGATCGCGCTCGGGGCGTCGTTGGTGTGCAGCGTGCTGAACACCAGGTGGCCCGTCAGAGCGGCCTGGATCGCGATCTCGCCCACTTCCTTATCGCGAATCTCACCCACCAAGATGATGTTGGGCGCCTGGCGGAGCATGCTTCGCAGGATGGCTGGGAAGGTCAGCCCGATCGAGTCACGAACCTGGCACTGGTTGATGCCCTCGAAGTTGTACTCCACCGGGTCCTCGGCCGTGATGATCTTGCGGTCGGGGCGGTTGAGCACGTCCAGAGCCGAGTACAGCGTGGTCGTCTTGCCCGAACCGGTCGGCCCGGTCACCAGGAAGATGCCGTTGGGCCGGCGGATGATCTTGTTGAAGACGTCCAGGTTGTCCTGCTCGAAGCCCAGGTTCACCAGACCGATGCGAACGGCATCGGGCCTTAGAATACGAAGCACCACGCTCTCGCCGTGGTACGTCGGGCAGGCCGAGACGCGGAAGTCGATCTCGGTCTGGTCCACGGGCAGCTTGATGCGGCCGTCCTGCGGGATGCGCTTCTCGGCGATGTTCATGCCCGCGCTCAGCTTCACGCGGCTGAGCAAAGAGGCCTGCATGCGCTTGGGCAGATTGTCACGCTCGATGCACACGCCGTCGATGCGGTAGCGAAGCCGCACGCGATCTCCCATCGGCTCGATGTGCACGTCGCTGGCTCGCATCCGCACCGCCTCGCTCAGGATGCGGTTCACGAGCTTCACGATCGGGGCGTCTTCCGACGCCACGTCGATCGACTTGTCCACCGAGCGGTCGACCGAGCGATCGATCGAGGCGGTGACCAGGCCCTTCTCGCCGGGCTTGGCCTCTTCGGTGGGCGTTTGGGCCTGGCCGTTCTCGCTGCCGCCCTCGAGGAAGTTGCGGATCGCGGCCTTCGACGCCAGGAGCGGGTCGATCTCGAGATTCAGGCGGAACCGCAGCATGTCCTGCAGTTCCAGGTCCATGGGGTCGGAGACGATCAGCTTCAGGCGACCGCCGTCCTTGGACACCGGCAGCACCATGTGCTTGCGGACGATCTCCTTAGGGATCAACTCGAGTTGGACCGTCGACTTGGTATCCGCGTCGTTGGGGTTGACGTATGGCACGCCGTACTGCTCGGCGAGCGCCTGGGCTACCTGCTCGTCGGTCGCGAAACCGGCCTCGACCAGCGCCTGCCCGATGCGGCGGCGCGAGCCCTTGGCGATGCCGATGGCCTTGTCCATGTCCTCCTGGCTGACCACGCCTTGGGTCACCAGGATCTCACCGAGCTTCTTGCGATTTCGTGCCATAACGCCCTTTTACCCCAGCCCCGATCACGATCGTCCAGGTGTGAAGTCTGCGATAGCCCCGCGCGAACCCAGAAGCCCGGCGGCGAACAGTGACAGCGTACGCCCGCAACGCGCCTCAGGGGCGGCTACGCGAGACTTTGCGCCAACCCAACCAAAACCGGACCTACCGTTCACCATCCCGCCCGAGTCGGGTTTGCCGCGAGCCACCATGCCGATCCAGTTTCCAGATGACACGACGGCTACGCCCTCCGCTTCGGTGCTCATCACCGCGGGCCCGACGCACGAGCCCATCGACGCCGTCCGCTACATCGCCAACCGCTCGTCGGGGCGGCTGGGTGTCGCCCTGGCCGAGGCGGCCCGGGCGCGGGGGTGTCGCACCACATTGCTCATGGGCCCGAATGGCACCGCCACCGGACAACTGACCAATACCCAAACGGGGCCGGCGAACGCCGACCCCGAGCAGGCACCTGATTCGCCCGATCGGGTGCTGCGGTTCCGTTCGTCGCACGACCTCGAGGCCCTCCTACTTAAGGAGGTGGCCGACTGCGACGTGCTGATCATGGCCGCCGCCGTGGCGGACTATCGCCCGAGCCAGCCCCACACCGGCAAGCTTCCCCGCACTGGGGACATCCTGACCATCTCGCTCGAGCCGGTGCCGGATCTGCTGGCCAACACCACCCCGGCGCTGCGTCCGGGCGCGGTCGCCATTGGCTTCGCCCTCGAGGAGAACGCTGGCGACAACGACCGAGCCATGGCCAAGATGGCTCGCAAAGGCTGCCAGGCGATCGTGCTGAACCCGCTGGCGACAATGGACTCGGGCGACATCGACGCCACAATCCTCTTTGCCGATGGGTCGCCTCCGGTGGCCCCCGGCCCTCTCAACAAAGCCGAGTTCGCCAGCCGCCTGATCGATGTCGCGTTGGACATGCGGGCGTCCGCCCGAGGAACCGCGTCGTGAGCCCACCTCGTCAGCCATCGGGCAAGCCCCGCCAGAAGTCGAAGAGCAAGCCGAAATCCGACCGGTCGCAGCATGTGGAGTTCCGTCCGCGCCAGCACGTGCGTGGCACCGAGGCCAAGCCCAAGGCACCCAGCGCCCGCCCCATCATTCTGGGCGAGCACGATGGCATCGTGGTGGTCGACAAGCCCGCGGGCATCGTGACGGCCGACAAGGACCCAAATCGCGACTCGGTGCTGGCTCACGTCAAGCGGTGGCTCAAGAACACCCGGCCCGACGCCCGCGTGTGGGTGGTGCATCGGCTGGATAAGGACGCGAGCGGGCTGGTGCTCTTCGCTACCACGCCCGACACCTACGCATGGCTGAAGGAAGACCTGCGCGCCCACCGGGTAGAACGCGAGTACACCGCCGTTGTCCACGGCGTGCCCGACTGGCAGGGTGAGCACACGCTGGCCGACCAGTTGCTCGACGGGCCGGAACTGCGCAAAGTCCTGGTCGCCCCGCCGCACCAGACGCATGGCGGCCGCAACGCCGTGACGCACGCGCGCATGATTGCTCGCGGCAAGGGGCGTGCGATGGTCGCGCTCAGGCTCGAGACGGGCCGTCGGCACCAGCTCCGCGTCCAGCTCGCCCACGCCGGGCATGCCATCATGGGCGATCGTCTATACGGCCCGGAGCCTTCCGCCGCAGATAAGAAGAGTAAGAATCACCGCCTGTGCCTGCACGCCAGCAAGCTGACGCTGCACCATCCGCAGACGGGGCAGAAGCTTGTGTTCGAGGCGCCCCCGCCGCCACGATTCTTCACCCTCGTTGGCGAGAAGGCGCCCGAGGAATCCATCGAGAAGCCCAAGGAGGCCGGCCCCAAACCCCAGCAGAGCACCGCCCAGGGCTGGAACCACGTGGCCGCGTGGTACGACAAACTCGTGGGCGAGGGGCACAGCGACCACCACTCGGCGGTCATCGTGCCCGGCGCGTTGCGATTGCTCGATTTGCAGGAGGGCGAGCAGTTGCTCGATGTTGCGTGCGGCGAGGGCGTGCTCGCAAGAGCGGCGGCGCAGCTTGGCGTGCGGGTGTCGGGCGTCGATGCCTCGGCCAAGCTCATCGAATCGGCCCAGAACCGAGCCGGCAAGAACGAACGCTACACCGCCGGCGATGCACGCCAGCTCGAAGCGCTGGGGCTCGATCGCGAGTTCGACGCGGCCAGTTGCATCATGGCGCTCATGAACATCGACACGATCGAGGCGGTGTTACGCGGCGTGGCGGGCTTGCTCAAGCCAGACGGCAGATTCATTGCGGTCGTGCTGCACCCGGCCTTCCGTGCGCCCGGGCAGACGGGTTGGGAATGGGACGAGACCGCCGGCGAGCGCGGCACGACCGGTCGCACGCCCAGGCGTGAACAACGACAGTATCGCCGCGTCGACGGATACCTGACGCCCTACGCCCACCCGATCGTCATGAACCCCGGTGCCGCGGCGCGGGGGCGAAAGCCGATCACGACGGTCACCCACCACCGCCCGGTGCAGGCATATGCCGCCGCATTGTCACGCTGCGGGTTCGTGATCGAGGCGATCGAAGAATGGCCCAGCCAGCGCACGAGCGAACCGGGACCCCGGGCGGACGAGGAGAACCGTGCGCGCCGCGAGATCCCGTTGTTCCTGGCCTGGCGGGCCAGACTTTCGTCGCACGACTAGCGATTACTCGCAACCAGCGTCGAACTCGTTCTGAAACTGCAGGAAGTCGAACAGGGTCAGCACGCCATCGCCGTCGAAATCGGCCAGCAGGTCACCGGCATCAAAGGCGTTCTGGAATGCCAGGAAGTCGAAGATCGTGAGGCTGCCGTCACCGTCGATGTCAGCCCTGCATGTCGATCCGGCACCGACGTAGAGGTCGTCGAGCCCCCAACCCATCGGGATGACGAACGTGATCGTGACGCGTGCGATGTCGGCGTCGGTCGTTACTCCGAAGAAGTCGAGGGTACCAAAATCGCTGTCGGACATCGCCGACTCCAACTCGGATCCTGATGCATCGAACGCTCGGAGAATCGCGCCGTTCGGGAATCCGCCGAAGCGAACGTTATGGGCGCCGACACCACGCACGCCGGAGGCAGTGATATCAATGTCGAACACGCGATCGTTGCCAACCAGTGTGTCGTTCACCCAAGCGTGCGGAGGCGAAGTGGTGACCAGGAACGTGTCCGTGATTCGGTTGCCGGCAGGGAACACAAGTCCGTAGTCGGTGTACTGGGATCCGATTTCCCCAACCCCCGTAGGTGAGCCATCGGGCAGCGTGTCGAAATCGACAAGCTGCGCATCGGGCGTCGCAGCCAGAAAAGACGCCAGGTCATTGAACGGTGTGGCCCACGCCGCGGACGCGACCGTGCCAGCGAGAACCGAAACGATCAACCCCACACGTGTTGTCATCTCAAACCCTCCAAGATTTGGACTCTCTCTACCCCGTCTACTCACACCCCGCATCGAACTCGTTCTGGAATTGGAGGAAATCGAACAGCGTCAGGCTGCCATCGCCATCGAAGTCAGCCAGAAGGTCGCCCGCGTCGAACGCGTTCTGGAACGCGAGGAAGTCGAACAGCGTCAGGCTGCCATCGCCGTCGAGGTCGACCCGGCAGCCGGCTCCTCCAGCGGCCAGGACTGCTTCGAAGGCATCGACTCGACCATACCCATAGATCGGATCGAACCCGGGGCTGCCCAGGTCGACCGAGGTCGTTTGCAGGATGTCCTGCACCTCCGTGCGTGTCAAGCCGGGGTTCACGCTCAGCATCAGTCCAACGACGCCAGCCACGTGCGGCGTCGCCATCGACGTGCCGCTCTGGAACGTGTAGCCATCGGTGGGGCCGAAGAGTTCGATGGTGTCCCAGGAACTCCACACGTTCACGCCGGGCGCGGTGACGATCATCTCTGGACCCGTGGTGGTGAAATCGGCGATCGTGTCGCGGTTGTCGGTGGCGCCCACGGCAATAGTCGCGTCAAACTTTGCTGGCGCAAAGATCGGCACACCAGCCGTATTACCGGTCGCCGCCACCAGCACGACATCAAGGCCCGCGGCGTAATCGACGGCGTTCTCCAGCACGGTGCCGAAGTCGGGCGAACCCAGGCTCAGGCTAATGACGTCCGCGCCGTTGTCAGCGGCCCACACAATGCCGGCGGCAATGTCGGCTTCGGTGCCGGTGCCCAAGAAGCCCAAGACCTTGACCGGCAGGATCGAGCAATCCCACCCGACGCCAGCAATGCCCGTCCCGTTGTTGGTGTCAGCGCTGGCGATGCCTGCGCAGTGCGTGCCGTGGCTGATAAACTGGTCGTCGTCCCAGCTTGGACCCATTGGGCTGTAGCCGGGCAGCACATTGGTCTGCAGATCCGGGTGGCTCTGGCTGACGCCGGTGTCAACGATGGCGATGATCGTGTCGGGGTTGCCCGTGGTGATGGTCCACGCCTCGGTGGCGTTTACATCGGCTCCGGGAATGCCGGCGATGCCGGCGATCGACTGGCCCGTGTTGAGCAGACCATACTGCTGACCGAAGTCCGGATCATCGGGTGTCACGCTGAGCACGCCGCCGATGCCCATCAGTTCGGCTCGCTCCACGCCTGCGGTCGTCGACAGCAATGCGACGATCGCCTTGGCGTCGATATCCGGCAGCAGTGTCGCGGTGTAGAGCCGCGTCAGTTGGTGTTGCTCGGCCAGTACCAGATTCTCGGGCGCGACCGCGAACGTAGGGGTGAGTGAGGCCACACCCGGCAGCAGGACGTCAACGCCCACACCGTTGGCGAGCCGAACAGTCACGATATCGCTGCGATAGCCGCCCATCACGTCGGGGGCGTCGACTCGGCCCGTGAAGGGCACGAAGCCTTCCGGCACGGCTCGGGCATCCCCGGCGAGGACCACACCAGAAAGAGCCAGCACCACGCCGCACATCAAATCAGTCCGCATCATCGAATCCCCCCCTCAGATTGCCGCCGGCAGCCATGCCGGCCCATAAAGACGGATGCCGCGAACGAGCCCACCTCCCCGCGGGCTCGCCTCGCGGCATCCATATCCTTCTACGCGATCCAGCCCTTGGGGCGTTACAGTCGCCATCGGATCAAACCATACTTTCCGGACCCGCCGGGCCTCGAACCGGCCCGCAGATTTCTCGAAAGAGCGAGGACAACCCCGAGATGAGCCCTGCCACGCCCCTGCGCGACTTCATGGAACGCCACTACAAGCACTTCAACGCGGGGGTGGTGGTCCGGGCGGCCCAAGCCTACGAGGCCAACCTGGCAGAGGGGCAGCCCATGTTCCTGACGCTCGCGGGCGCCATGAGCACCGCCCAAATCGGTCAGTCGCTGGCCGAAATGATCCGCAAGGGGAAGGTTCACGCGATCAGCTGTACGGGGGCCAACCTGGAGGAGGACGTCTTCAATCTGGTCGCCCACGATCACTACCACCATATCGACGACTGGCGGGCGTTGTCCGAGGCCGACGAGGTTGCGCTCGACGAGGGCGGTTTCCCTCGCGTGACCGACGTGTGCATCCCCGAAGAGGCGGCGATGCAGAAGATCGAGGCCCACCTCATCAAACGATGGAAGGCCGCCAGCAAAAAGGGCGATCGCGCGCTGCCGCACCGCTACCTGTACGACCTTTTGCTCAGTGGCGACCTGAGGGGGGACTACCAGATCGACCCCAAGGACAGCTGGCTGTTAGCTGCCGCCGAGAAGGACCTGCCACTGTTCGTGCCCGGCTGGGAGGACAGCACGCTGGGCAACATGTTCGTCGCCAATGCCACGCGCGGCGGGTACTCGCTCGACGCCGCGCTCGGCGGCACGAGCTATATGGCGGCGCTCATCGACTGGTACGAGGGCATTGTGCAAGGCAAGGCCAAGGGCCCGGGCTTCTTCCAAATCGGCGGCGGCATCGCGGGCGACTTCCCGATCTGCGTCGTGCCCACCATCAACCATGACATCTATCGCGACGACGCCGATGCCGGAAAGCGGGTGCCGCGGTGGAGTTATTTCTGCCAGGTCTCCGACGCGACTACGAGCTACGGCGGGTACAGCGGCGCCGTACCCAACGAGAAGATCACTTGGGGCAAGCTGGGTGCACGTGAACCGAAATTCATGATTGAGAGCGACGCGACCATCGTGGCACCGCTGATTTTCGGCTGGGTGCTGGGCTGGTAAGCCCTGACCCTACGGGGGTATGCTGAATACACTTGCGGAAGCTCCGGGAGGGCATGCATGCGAATCCTGATCGTCGAAGACAATCCCAAGATGGCCTTGGCCGTGCAGAAGGGCCTGACCGAGCACGGGTTTGCGGCCGACGTCTCGAATACGGGGTACGAAGGCGAAGAACTCGCCTCAAGCGACAACTACGACCTCATCCTGCTCGACCTGATGCTGCCGGATCGCGATGGCATCGAGGTCTGCCGGAATCTCCGGCGACGAAAAATCGCCACGCCGGTCATCATGCTCACGGCGTTGTCGGCGATCGAGGAAAAGGTCGACGGCCTCGACGCGGGCGCCGACGACTACATCACCAAGCCGTTCCAGTTCGAGGAATTACTGGCGCGCATCCGCGCCATCCTGCGGCGGGGCGAGGCCAGCGAGAGCCGCGTACTGCGGTGCGAGGGCCTCGAACTCGACCTCTACACGCGGCAGGCCACGCGCGGCGATACGAGCATCGAGCTCTCCAACAAAGAGTTCGCTCTGCTCGAGTATCTCATGCGCAACCAGAACCGCGTGCTCAGCCGGATCCAGATCGGCGAGAAGGTCTGGGACATGAATTTTGAGCCGTCCAGTAACGTGATCGACGTCTATGTCTCGGCCCTGCGTCGCAAGCTCGACCGTGGCTTCGACACCCAGCTCATCCACACGATCAAGGGTGCTGGGTATCGCTTTGGTGTGATCGATGCCCGAACAGGTGTCTGAGCAGAACGGCCGAGATCTCTCACGCGCGCGCGGGCTCATGGTGCGGGTGCCGCTGCGCCTTCGGATCATCTTCTGGGTCGTCGCGATCTTCGCCGTCGTGCAGGTGAGCCTGTCGCTGCTCATCATCCTCTACGAGCACGAGAGCCTCCAGGTGCTCAACGAACAACGCCTCGTCGATGCCGCCGAGGATCTTGCCGGCGAGGTCCCCGAGGACTCCGAGGAAAACCTGGCGGCGGTCGCGAAGAACCGCATCCATCTGGGCTGGTTCAGCCGGGTCGCCGTCATCGACTCGGACGGTGCAGGCCAGATGATGCTCACCGGGCCGTTCAGCTCCCGACGGTTCGACGAACTACGAGCCGCCGTTACCACCATGGCGTTTGGTCCGGCGGACGAACAAGACTCGGGCCAGGCGCTGGGCTACTACTTCGCGTCCCAGCCATATGGTGTCGCGCGGCGGCTTGTCCTGGCCGTCCCGGTCGAAGAAGCCGACGCCCCGCTGCACTCGATCACACGCATCCTGCTCCTGCTTCTGCCCGCGGGCGTCGCGGCATCGGGCATGTCGGCGTGGTACGTCTCGGGGCTCGTGGTCCGACCGATCCGCAGGGTGCAGCACTTCGCCGAGGAACTCACGGCCGACAACGTGGGCGGCTCGCTCGAGATGGAGGACCATTCTCCCGAGCTCGAGTCCCTGCGTGAAGAGCTCGGCATGGCCATGCGGCGGATCTCGGCAGGCTACGAGGCCCAGGCGCGATTCCTGGCCAACATCTCCCACGAGATCAAGACCCCCATCGCCGTCGTCCGCACCGAGGGCGAGGTGTTGTTGGCAGGCAAGACCAGCGAGCAGGAATGGCGCGGCTTCGCGGAAAACACGGTCGAGGAGATGGACCGACTGGGCCGCATGGTCGAGAGCTTCCTCCTGCTCACCCGGATCCGCCACGGCAAGAGCCGTGTCCAGGCCCAGCGGCACGCGGCCAACGACGTGCTCATGGAGTCTGTCGAGCACTGCCACACCATGGCCCGCCAGTACGCGGTCCGCCTCGAGCCGGTGCTCTACGAGGGCGAGGACGACCTCGAGATCGAGGGGAATCTCGACCTCCTGGTCACGGCGCTTTCCAACCTCATCCGCAACGCGATCCGGTTCTCACCGCGAGATCGCGTGGTCCGGATTTTATGCCAGCAACGCGGGAGGCGCGTCATCTTCCGCGTTCAAGACAAGGGCCCTGGCGTGCCACCCGAGGTGCTCGAGCACCTCTTCGAGCCCTTCGCCCAGGGCGACAACGAGCGCAACCTGGGCCGCGGCACCGGCTTGGGCCTCCAGATCGCCCACGGTATCGCCGAACTCCACGACGGCGAGGTCCGTATCCGCAACCTCAAGCAGGGCTGCGAGGTCTCGCTCCGGCTGCGATATGCCGCGGACGAGGCAGACCAGCCCCAACAGGATGAGAACGCTTTCATCTGACCTTCAGGCTGGCATCAAGCCCGCCGCCGAACATATAGGAGTGATCAGGCGATTCTGTATTCTGGTCGCCTTGGCTGCCGCGATTGGCTTCGGTTATGCCGCTTTCGTCTCGCCGAGGGCTGCGGGCACCTCGTTCATAGACGTTGGCTTCATAAGCAGCGTGATCGTGTTCCTTGTGCTCCTAGTGTCGGTGTTAGGTGACCAACTCAAACGCACCTCGGGCCGGGAACGGACCGAAGCCGAAAGGAACACGGACGCATGATCGTTGTCAAAATCATCCTGGCCATCTTCCTCCCGCCCGTGGCCGCCTTCCTCCAGGTGGGATTCGGCCTGCACTTCTGGCTGAACATCCTGCTCACGCTCATGTTCGGCCTGCCTGGCATGATCCACGCCATCTGGCTGGTGGCCACCGACAGGACGGAGTAGCCGTCGCCCATACCCCAACACAGGAGACCACCTGTGACAGCGCAACACACCAGGTCCAACCCATCCGATGCCAGCGGCCAGGAGCAATACGGCCAAAGGGAAGGCCACGCCCAGCCGCCGCCCACCGATGACCCCGAGGCCCGCCGCATCGCCGAGGTCTCGCCCGAGGGCATCCCGGCCGACCCGGGAACCGACCGCAGGACCATCGGCCGCATCTTCACGGGCGCGTTCATCGTCGTCGCGATCATCGCCGTGCTGCTGGCGATCTTCGTGCACGTCTGGGTCGGCATCATCACGGGGCTGATCGCCGTGCTGCTCATGATGGTCAACCCGGTGCTGTGGGCGTCGTTCTCGCGAATGAAGGAGCGCGAGCAGGCTTGATCTCGAAAAGGCTTAGTCGGGCTTCGGATGCGCCGACTGGGAATCCGCCCCTTCGCCGAGCGTCGGCTTGCGCCAGTCCCAATCGGCGTCCTTCTCCAGCCGCGTCGAGCTCTGGCGGATGCACCGCCGGCAGATGACGGCGCCCTCGTCGCGATCGCGGTCTGGCAGCTCGACGATCCCTACTGGTTGCTGTTCGCCCTCTCGATCGTCGGCGGATTCGTCTCGTCGTTGGGTGCGCCGGTGCAGCAGGCGATCGTCACCGAACTCGTGCCGGCGGCTCACCTCCGCAACGCGATCTCGCTCAACTCGACGCAGTGGAACACGTCTCGTGCGCTCGGTCCGCTGCTGGCCGGGGTGCTCATCGCCCTCGTCGGCGCGGTGTGGGTGTTCTGGATCAACTC
>JAUHYE010000181.1 GCA_030426395.1 Phycisphaerae bacterium | reverse complement strand
GGTCGTCCCGGTGGCGACCCGAGACGATGTGAACCTCGGTGTCCGGGCAGGCTGCGAGCGCTTCGAGCGTCTCGTAGATCTCGTCGGTGGGCTGGGCCTCCTCGGGGTTCGCGACCAGCTCGCGCAGCGTGCCGTCGTAGTCGAGAAAGAGAAGGGGACGGTCAGGGTGTGGAGGCATGGGACGAGGGAGGCCGGTGCGGAATCGGGCTGGCGAACAAGTGCTTGTGTTCTCCTGAGCCCCCGATGGGCCCGGCGCGAAGCGGAACGAGTTGGCGAGGCTACGAGCTGGCGACTTCGGTCTCGGCGTCACCCTTGGGCTCCGTTGTCGACTCGGTAGCCTCGGGCTTGGCCTGAGCGCCGCGGTTGGGCCGCCCTTGTCGCTCCGCGGGGACGGGCTGGCCGCTCTCATCGAGCGTGTAGCCAACCGTGGCGAGCCTTGCCTCGTTCCAGCCCTTGCCGAGCACCTCGCCGGGCTCTGGTGCCCGCACCAATACACGATCACCGGCCGAGAGTCCCGCGAGAACCTCGGCCTGGGTCTCGCTCCGACGCCCGAGCTTGATTGGCGTGCGCTCGAAACGCGAGCCGCTGGGCATGTAGACGTATTGGAGCCGTCCCTCGCTGAACACCGACTGCACTGGGATGGTCACGGCGTCGTCAACCTGGTCGAGCACAATCGTGGCCTCGGCCCGCATCGAGGGCTTGAGCTGCTTGGCCCACTCGCCCGGCTGGAGCAAAATGCGGACCGTGTACTCGCGAAGGTTCGGATCGCGCCAGTTGCCGCTCTCGGCCAGCACGCCGATGGAGTCGACCGTCCCGGGGATCACCGTGGTCCCGAGCGCCTCGATGCGGATATTGGCGGGCTGTCCAGGGCGCAACCGGCCAGCCAGTGACTCGTGCACCCGTACGGCGGCGACCATCTCGGTCGTGTCGGGCAGGACGATCATCACCTCGTTGGGCGAGACCTCCATGCCCGGCTCGGGGGGATCGGAACGCCAGCGGCCGTTACGGGTGCTCGAGTTGTACACGACGAGCCCATCATTTGGCGCGTGGATCGTGCAGTAGCCGAGCTGCTCGCGCAGCTTGGCCAGTCGCTCTTCACGCAGCTCGAGCTGGCGGCGGGCGTTCTTTCGGTTGGCTTCCTTGCTGGCCAGCTCGATGGCGTTCTGCTTCTGGACGCGTTCGACCTTGGCCTCGGCCTCGGCCACGTCGCTGGTGCGCTGCTTCTCGTCACGCGGGCGCTGGTAATTCTTGTAGGTGTCCAACGCCAGCCGGGCCTGCTTGACGCGAGATTCGGCTTCGAGAAGCTCGATGGTTTCCAGCTTGTAGTCGTTATCGCTCTTGAACTTCTGCTCGTGCAGGTCGGTGCTCTGCTTGTACTTGTCCGAGCGGCGGGTGTAGTCGCGGTCCGCGGCATCGAAGGCAGCTTGCAGACGCTCGAGTTCCTTGGGATCGTCGCCGTCGCGCCACTGCTTGAGTGCGAGTTCGGCGAGTTCCTTCTCGAGCGTGGCCGCACGCAGGTTCGACTCGTTGTCGCTGATCTGGATCAGGTAGGAGTTTTCGGCCGCCTCGAGGTCGGCCCGCGCGGTCTCGACGCGGCTCTCTTCCTCGGTGATCTGCTGCTCGATCGACTCGCTATTGAGGGTGAAGAGCACATCGCCCTTGGCCACGCGCGTGCCCTCATCGATAATCGTCGTGAGGGTCGCCCGGCTGTCGAGTTTGTTGCGGATCTCGACCTGCTCTCGCGCCTCGAGTTCGCCCGTGGCGATGGTCTGGATGTCGAAGTCTTGCACGGACGCCTGGACCACGTCGGCGGTGCTGACGGTCTCCATTCCAGCCATCTGGGTCGAGGCATACCACAGACCGCCGCCGACGACCGCCAGGGCCACGACGCTTCCTGCCACCTTGACCAATGTGCCGCCACGCCTCACTTGTGCCATTCCCATTCGCCACCTTCCCCGGGGTCCCGAGCCCCCAGTATCCTGCGATCACAGACTGCGAGGCCAACTATGCACCAGCCGGATGGATCCATCGGCCTTCGATGCTCGTGAACACTAGCGTTGAACCACTCAGAGCCCCAAAAGGTTCCGCTCCGTCGCCGGAAACCCGCAAATTGTCAGGCCATCCCGAAAAACCTTCGCCATCATGACAGGACACGAAACCCCACCCAACTGGCTGCTCGTCGTCGCCGCCCCAGCCGAGGCCGCCGCGGTCCTCGACGGCCTGGATAGCCAAGCCGGAACTATGGCCGAATGGGAGTCCCAAGCAGTAGGCGAAGGGCTGGATCTCCTGACCACCGGCGTCGGCAAGGCCAACGCGGCGGCCGCTGTGGGGATTGCATTGCGTTCTCGGACCTATTCAGGGGTCATAAACCTCGGCATCGCCGGGGCTCTGCCGGCCGCCAGCCCGCTTGAGCTGGGCTCCGCCATCGCCGCGACGCGGTCGGTGTACGCCGACGAGGGGTTAACGATGCCGGACGGGTCATTTGTTGGCTGCGCAGAAATGGGTTTTCCCTTGGGCCCATTCGATGACATGGGGGTACAAGCGGACCGGGAACTGCTCGGCTTGGTAACGCCCCTGGTCGTGCGAGATGCCCCGATCGCCACGGTCTCGACCTGCTCGGGCACCGATGCTCTGGCCCGGACCGTTGTCGAGCGGACTGGCGCTGCGGCTGAGGCCATGGAAGGGGCAGCCGTGGGACACGTGGCGTCGCGGCTGGGGGTGCCGTTTCTGGAGCTACGGGTTATCAGCAATACCACGGGCGATCGGGGAAGCCAGGTCTGGGCGGTGAGCCAGGCGCTCGGGGCTCTGGGCGAGCTCGCGGCTGGAGTTGGTCACCTGGCGCGATCCCGATAACGCACGCAACGTCCGGATCGGTCGGGTCGCC